>CAYWJE010000088.1:0-12521 GCA_964458525.1 uncultured Verrucomicrobiota bacterium | reverse complement strand
TGTGATCGCATGGATCAATCCCCGGGCGGGACATAGTGAAATCCGGGAATGTTTTTTGGGCTGCAGCGCTGGAGGATGCGTTTACATCCATTCCAAACGGACACGGCTTCAGACAGAACGCTGAGCACTTTCAGCGAAGCTGGATAGCGTTCACTCTCCCAGTTCGGCGGCCACGGTGTCAATCAGCGCCGGTTGCACATAAAGGCCTGCGCGCACCACATCCGCCACCGCCGCGCGAAAGGCCGAGATCATACCCAGATCAAAGCCTCGGCGTAGGTGTTCGGTAACAGGCGGCCGGGGCATTGGACGGTGCTTACCCAAGCCCCTGTTCAGGCAGGTGCTGAAGGCCGGCTAGGCCCTTGGTGTGCGGCGTGACGGCTCCTTTGGTTTTCTCCCAGTTGGTGATCGTAAGCGGCGAAACGCCGACCGCGCGGGCGAACTCCGTCTTCTTCATCCCAAGCCGCGCCCGCAGATTGGCAATCTTGCGACCAGTCGGCTTGAAATCGCTCTTGCGGCTTGCGACGGCAACATCGGCAGATGTTTTCCTCTTTTTATTGGCCTTACGGGATGTTTTTTGAACCTCCTTGTTCGCTTTCGGATGGGGAGGCGCGGGGGTTTTCGCCGCTTCATTTGCTTCATCCGGTTTATCTACAGCTTCAGCCCCGTCGTTCTCAAGCTCCACGCCGAATAAGGCGGAAAGGTCGTCCTTGGCCAGAGTGCGGCGACGGGAACGACGCGAGCCGTCGCCGGTAATTGCGCCGACAGCCGCTTCGGCGCTGAGCAGTTCCTCGTGATTCACGCCGCGCAGCAGGAACAACAGCTCTGGCTGCGTGTCAAGCCGGGCGCCGATTCCATACATCACGGCGGCGATGTGTTTGCACATCCCCGCCCGGTCGGGACAATTGCAGGTGTACTTGATCTCGCCCGGTTTCGGAAACAAACCATGCTCCGGATCTGTGACCGCCAGCATAATCTCATCGGAAAGCCGTCCCTGTAACAGTTCAATCAGGGAACCGATCTTGCCTGTGCAGCGTCTCTTCAGCGCCGTCCAGGAAGTTTCTTCCAACTGCGTAATCGAAACCGCCACTTTGTAGAGGCTGGACCCGGCGACCATGGCATTTACACTGCCTTGCGCTATTTCCAGATGACAAACCGAGCCGTTGCGCACATAGGTGCGCCCGCGCGGCAGCCGATTGCTGTAATCGCCAAAGGACTCAAGGTGCTTGCACCAGCCCTTGCCCCAGAAGCTGCAGGCAATGGTGCGCCCCGCGATCTCGACCGGCTGTATGTTCCGGCCTTTTTTCTTCAGCTTCTCGGTTTCACGCATCGCCTTGGCCCGCCGCTCCGCCACCGGAATATACTCAGGCCATTGACTATAACCGTAACGACTTCGATTTTTGCTTCGTCTTCCCCACCAACCCATATCGTGCCTCGCGTTTGTTCACGAACCAGCTTTTTCAATATCGAGGGACACCAGATTCAGGAGTTCCTCGTCGCCTATTTCGGTCAGCCTGCTTTCCGCGCCATCGCCTTTCAGCAAAGCGTCGGCCATATCCTGCTTTTCCCGGATTAGATTGTCAATCCGTTCTTCAATCGTGCCGCGTGTCACGAATTTATGCACCAGCACGTTGCGCTTCTGCCCGATCCGAAACGCGCGATCGGTGGCCTGGTTCTCGACCGCCGGATTCCACCAGCGGTCGAAATGAATCACATGCGAGGCGGCCGTCAAGTTCAACCCCGTCCCGCCGGCCTTGATTGACATCACCATGAAAGGCGGACCCTCCTCGCGCTGGAACGCTGCGACCAGCTCGCTGCGTTTCTTTACGGCGGTGCCGCCGTGCAGCACCAGCCCGGCGCGCCCGAATATCGTGGCGAGAAAATCGGCGATCGGTTCGGTGATCTCGCGGAATTGACTGAACACGAGCGCCTTCTCGCCACGCGAGACTATCTCGCCGCACAGCTCGCCGAGGCGATCGAACTTGGCGCTGGCCTCCGGGGCATATACCGCATCGCCGGTGAGCTGACTGGGATGATTGCAAATCTGCTTGAACCGCATCAAGGTGCTCAGCACCAGGCCGCGCCGCTTCATCTTATCCCCGCCGGTTTCCTGGAGCGCGCGGGCCAAAGAGGACACTGTTTGCTGATAGAGCACAGTCTGGGGCTTGGTCAACCCGCAATATACCTGCATTTCCGTCTTGTCCGGAAGCTCAGGGGCGATTCCCTCATCCGTTTTCAGCCGCCGCAGAATATAGGGCGAGACCAGGTTGCGAAGGGGCGCGTAATGCATCTGCCCGCCGTCATCCAGCGTTTTTACAAACTGCTTGAAACGGGCAACGCTGCCGAGCAGGCCGGGATTGATAAAATCGAAAAGCGACCACAGATCGCCCAGCCGGTTCTCGACCGGTGTTCCGGTCAGGGCAACGCGAGCCGCCCCCTTTAGACGCTTGACCGCCTTCGTCTGGCGGGTGGATGGATTCTTAATCGCCTGCGCTTCATCGAGAATCACCCAATTCCAATCCACGCCGGTCATCCACTCGTAGCGCGAGACCATACTGTAGGTGGTCACGACAAGATCCGTCCCTTGAAGTGCAGCGGCAGGATCGTCCATGAGCGCTTTTATCTTTTCGTCTGAAATCTCGGAGGGATGCGCGAACAGCAAGTTCAATTCCGGCGCGAATCGCATGGTTTCCGCCCGCCAGTTGCCGAGCAAGGAGGCTGGCAACACCAGCAGGGAAGGCGGGCGCCGCTCGTCCGCGGCAGCACGCCGGGTACGCAGTAGCACGGCGAGCACCTGAATGGTCTTGCCAAGCCCCATATCATCCGCCAGACAGCAGCCCAGCCCAAGACGGGAGCAGAACCAGAGCCAGTTAAGCCCTTCGAGTTGATAATGGCGCAGCTCGCCCCGGAAACCAGAGGGCACGCCGCCCGCAATTTCCGAGGGCATCCGCAGGCCGGCAAGAATCCCGCGCAATGCGTCGCCCGGCTTCACCAGTGCCCATGACACCGCTTCCGCGTCCTGTCCCGCATCCTTCAGATCCGCGGAAGCTCCGGCAAGCAGACGCATCCCCTCGATAAACGAGATGCCGTCCGCGCCGGCCTGCGCCTCCACCTGCTTCCAATGCTCCAGGGCTTCCCGCAATTTCTCGCCATCCACTTCAACCCATTCGCCGCGCAGCAGCACCAGGCCTTCGCGGCTGTTCAGCAGCGCTTGCGCCTCTTCTTCCGTGAGCTGCTGATCGCCCAGCGCAAGCTGCATATCGAACGAAAGCAGCGCGTCCTTGCCCAATGATGAAGTGTTCTTGTGATCAATAGTAACACTGACTTGCGGGCGTGCACGTTTGCGCCACCAGTTGGGAAGTTGAGCCAGCAAACCGCATTCCTCGAACAGCGGGATTTCCTTCAAAAAGGCATAAGCTTCCGCTGGCGCCCAAACCAGAGGATGGAAAACATCCCCGGTCTCCACCAGCTCGGCAATCAGCGTGCTGCGCTTGGCGGCGGCCTGCAGGGGTGAAAGCAGCCGGATCAATTCCGGCTTGCGCCGAGCACCGGCATATTCTTTTAGTGCCTGTCCCAGCGGCAGTCTCTGGATCCGGCCACCCCGTGACAATCCGGCGGCATAGGTGGCCATGAAGGCAAACGGGAATTCGGCGTCGCCCCGGTTTTCCGCCAGATGCAGGGTCACGCGCCCGACTCGTGCCCATTGCGGCGCAACGTCCTGCAAAAAGGCCGTCAGACCCCCGGCCGCCCGGATCTGGTCATCCGTCCATTCAAGCAACCGTCGCCAGACAGCCGTCAGCACCAACGGCGTCAGATATTCCGCTCCCTGCATCGGAGGGGCGTTCAGGGTCCATTGTGCCAGACGAGTCAGATCCGGGGGCTCGACAGCGTCCCGCGCGAAGGCGCCGGATTCCGGTATATGGCACAGTTTCCGCAGAAACTCGGCGGCAATATCGCGCCAGAAAAACGCCGATGCATGCGCCCCCGGCGGAAGCGTGGATGCCGCCAGCGAAATCAGGCCGGCGGCCTCGTGCGATTCAAAGCGGGCGACAACCGCTCGGCATACGCGATCCGCTCCGCCATCGTCAATTGGGGCTACTATTCCGTGCGGTGTGAGCCGGAGTTCAAGAGCGTCGTGCGGGGTCAAACCATTCACATCATCCGGTCCTTGACCTTCACTTGTTTCAGGACTTCTCATGCTTCGAACATCGGCGTTGAGAGATAGCGCTCACCGGAATCGGGAAGGATCACCACAATTGTCTTGTCCTTGAATTCCGGGTCGCGGGCGATACGCGCTGCCGCCGCGACCGCCGCTCCGCTGGAAATACCCACGAGAATGCCCTCTTCCGACGCCATGCGCTTCGCAAATTCCATGGCTTCTTCGTTGCCGACCTTTTCGACACGGTCAATGGTTGACAGGTCCAGCACGTCTGGAATGAAGCCCGCCCCGATTCCCTGTATTGAATGCGGACCGGACTTGAGCTCGACGCCAGCGAGTTTCTGCGATATGACAGGACTGTTCTCAGGCTCGACGGCAACAGTCAAGAGTCTGCAGCCCTTATTGTTCTTCAGGAAGCGGGAAATGCCGGTTATTGTTCCGCCCGTCCCGACGCCGGCCACGAGAACATCAATTGTTCCATCCGTATCGTTCCAGATTTCAGGTCCGGTGGTGATCTCGTGTATGCCCGGGTTTGCCGGATTCTTGAACTGCTGCGGCATGAAGAAGCGGCCCGGATCCGAGGCTGCGATTTCCTCCGCCTTCTCGATGGCGCCGCGCATGCCCTTTGAGCCTTCAGTGAGAACCAGGTTCCCGCCGAACGCCTTGAGTATCTTCCTGCGCTCAATGCTCATGGTCTCGGGCATGGTGAGCGTTACCTTATAGCCGCGCGCGGCGCCTACATAGCAGAGCGCAATGCCGGTGTTTCCGCTCGTCGGCTCGATGATCTCCACGCCCGGTTTGAGGAGTCCCTTGCGTTCCGCATCCCAGACCATTGACGCACCGATCCGGCACTTGATGGAATAGGCGGGATTCCGTCCCTCGACCTTGCCGAGCACTAGAGAGTTATTGCCAGCCAGTTTCCGGATCTGGACCAATGGAGTGTTGCCGATGGATAATGAGTTGTCGGCGAAATATTTCATTCCGGCTTCCTCTTTTTTATTGTTTTTTCTTGCCTTGATCAGTTTTTTGAACTATAGGTTACTATGTTTATAAAGTCAATAGTCTTTATTGGAAAAATGATCAAATTCTCTACAACTTGCAGGTATGCAACTCGTATACTCATCTATCTGGCAGCCAGGGAGGATGAGCGTCCTGCGGCCAGACGCGAAATCGCCCTTGCTGAGGATATAACGCCAGCCTATATAGAACAGGTTCTCGGCTCTCTGAAGGCCGCCGGACTGATAAGAAGCATCAGGGGCGCAAAGGGCGGATTCCTGCTCGGCAAACCTCCCGATTCCATAAGCATTGCCGATGTGGTGGAAGCGACAGAGGGTAGCATAGCGCTCGTGCCATGCCTGAGCGATGGATGTAAGAAGGCTTCCGCCTGCGCCGCCAGGACGGCATGGAAAAACGCCAACGAAGTCTTGAAGAGAGCTCTTGAGCGCATTACTATCGACGATATGGCCAAACAGACGAAATCCGTCGGAAAGAACGTGGCGGTCGAATTCACAATATGAACGGCGCTCAGTGCCTCATTGTTGAGAAACCGCCATAAAAAACAAGAAAAGAGTTAACCGGACAAGAAAATGTGAACCGCAAAGACGCAGAGTACGCGAAGTGAAGATTTATCCGGCGGGTTAGACGCCGGATAAAGGTCTCTTTCATCCCGAAGGGATGAGGTGAAGTCTATATCCGCGGTTAACCCCGCGGATATGAATTTCCCTTTGCGCTCTTAGCGTCTTAAGCGAAGCGAGCGGTTAGAAAAATTTTTTTATCGGACTGGGTTGCGGGCTTTGCCCGCTCTAGAAGGAGACGAATGAGAATACTCTACCTGGATCTGGACACCTTGCGCCCGGACCACCTGGGTTGCTATGGCTATCATCGCAACACGTCTCCTAACATGGACCGCATGGCACGCGAGGGGCTCTGTTTCACGAACTACTACGCTTCCGACGCGCCGTGCCTGCCGAGCCGGGCCGCGCTGATCAGCGGCCGCTTAGGAATTCACAATAATGTGATCAATCACGGCGGAACACAGGCGGACCGCCTTCCCGACGGCAAGCAACGGGGTTTCCGTGACTCGCTTGCTTGCGGCGGCAGCCTTGTCAACGTCATCCGCGACGCCGGCCTGCACACGTGTTACATAGGCGGCTTCGCGGAACGCCACTCAGCCTATTGGTTCTATGCCGGCTTCCACGAGATACGCGATACCGCAAAGGGCGGCATGGAATCAGCGGAGGATGTTACTCCATCCGCGTTGGAGTGGATTGAGAATAACGCCGGAAAGGATAACTGGTACCTCCACGTCAATTACTGGGATCCTCACACACCGTACCGCGCGCCGGAAGGTTTCGGCAACCCGTTTAAAGACGATCCGCTCCCGGAATGGCTGACCGAGGAAGTGCGCCGCGAACACTGGAAGAAGGTCGGTCCACACGGAGCGCAGGATGTCGGCATGTTCGACAAGTTCAATAATCCCAAATTCCCGCGCCACCCGGCGGACCTGCCGGATATGCTGGCTGTGCGGAAGATGATGGACGGTTATGACTGCGGCATCCGCCACATGGACGATCACATAGGCCGCCTGTTCGACGCCCTGGAAGCGAAGGGCGCGCTCGATGACCTCGTGGTGATCATCAGCTCCGATCACGGCGAGAACATGGGAGAACTCGGCATCTATGGCGAACATGGGACAGCCGACAACATCACGTGCCGCATTCCCATGATAATCCGCTGGCCTGATGTTGTCGCCCCGGGCGGGGTTGACCGCGGGTTCCATTACAATCTGGATCTAGTCCCAACTCTAGCCGACATGCTGAAACGGCCGATCAAGTCGCACTGGGATGGGAACAGCTTCGCGGATTCACTGATGTCCGGGGCGGACACGGGCAGGGAGCAGCTTGTGCTCAGCCAGTGCTGCCACGTCTGCCAGCGTTCAGTCCGCTGGGATAACTGGATTTACATTCGCACCTATCACGACGGGTTCCACCTTTTCCCGCGCGAGCAACTTTACAACCTGGCGGAAGACCCGCATGAGCAGCGCGACCTCGCGACGAGCCGTCCCGACTTGTGCCGGGAGGGTGCGTGGCGGCTCATGAACTGGCACGATGAAATGATGGCCTCGATGCCCGGCGATCGCGTTGTTGATCCGATGCAGACAGTCCTTGCCGAGGGCGGCCCATTCCACGCGCGCGGTCAACTGTGTGGCTATGCCAAGCGCCTGGAGGCAACAGGCCGCGGCTACGCGATTGAGGAATTGAAGAAACGACATCCTGGAGAATTCACATACAAGAAAGAATAGAACTCCATGAAACTCAAAACACGAAATCAGGAAACCCTGGCTTTACACGCGGGACAAGAGCCCGACCCCGTGACCGGAGCGCGGGCCGTGCCCATCTACCAGACATCCAGCTACGTGTTTAAGAACACGGGGCACGCCGCGAATCTCTTTGCCCTCAAGGAATCCGGCAACATCTACACGCGCCTCATGAATCCCACGTCCGATGTAGTCGAAAAAAGGATAGCGGCGCTGGAGGGGGGAACGGGCGGACTGCTCACATCCAGCGGGATGGCCGCAATCTTCCTCGCAATCCACAACATCGCGCAGGCCGGCGATCATATCGTGGCATCCTCCTCCCTTTACGGCGGAACGGAAACTCTGTTTCGTTACACCCTGCCGAGAATGGGGATCGAGGTCGCTTTCGTTGATGATCCGTCGCCCGCCAATATCAAGGCTGCCATCCGGCCGAACACGAAGGCGGTTTACGCCGAGACTATCGGGAACCCCAGGGGCGACGTGCCCGATCTTGCCGGAATTGCCCGGGCCGCCCATTCGCAAGGCGTGCCCCTGATAATAGATAACACTTTCGCGCCGGTGCTCTGCCGTCCATTCGAGCACGGGGCGGATATCGTGGTTCATTCCTGCACCAAGTGGATAGGCGGCCACGGCACGTCCATCGGCGGCATAATCATTGACGGAGGCAGGTTCGACTGGTCCTCCGGCAGGTTCCCCGAATTCACTCAGCCTGACGAGAGTTACCACGGCATCGTCTACTGGAAAGAGTTCCGCAATGTCAAGGGTATCGGCAATATCGTGTACGCGATGAAGGCAAGGCTGCAGGGAATGCGCAACATCGGAATGTGCCCCAGCCCCTTCAACGCGTTCCTGTTCCTGCAGGGACTTGAAACCCTGCCGCTGCGCATCAGACAGCAATGCGCGAACACCCTCGAACTGGCGAAATGGCTCAAGACGCATCGCCGGGTGAAATGGGTGTCCTACACCGGCCTGCCCGATCATCCATGGCATCGCGCGGCGAAGAAATATCTGGATGGCGGATTCGGGGCAGTTCTCGGGTTCGGAATCAAGGGCGGCAGGGCGGCAGGCGAAAAATTCATCAACTCGGTCAAACTGGCCAGCCATCTAGCCAACGTGGGGGACGCCAAAACGCTCGTCCTTCACCCCGCCTCAACTACTCATCAGCAGATGTCTGAAAAGGCGCAACGTGCATGCGGCGTAACGCCGGAGTTCATACGTGTGGCCGTGGGACTGGAAAACATCGACGATATCAAGGCTGATTTCGACCAGGCTATGGGATGATAGCTTGTGATTGTGGGGCAACCCCCCGCCAGTGCCGCGCATCAATTGCAGGATATTCCTGCAAACCACGTCAAATCCAAAGTGCCTTGCATTCAAGATACATCTAAAAAGATGCTTGACGCGGTTCACATATATGATAACATACCGACATGAAACAGATTGTCTTTTATACCACGACTGCGGGGCATTGCCCCGTTCAAGAGCATCTTGACGATCTGCCGGACAAGGCGGCTCAAAAAGTGGCATGGGTGCTTCGTTTGGTTCGGGACCTGGAACGCGTCCCGGCAAACTACTTGAAGAAACTGGCTGATACTGACGACATATGGGAAATCCGGGTGGATGTCGGCCGCGACACCTTTAGGTTGCTTGGGTTTTTTGATAGGCGAAAGTTGATTGTATTGACGAACTTCTTTATGAAGAAAACGCAAAAGACGCCGCCGGCCGAAATCCGGCTAGCGGAAGAACGCAAGGCTGATTACACGTATAGGAGACGAGACAATGGATGATCTGGAGAAATACATCGAGAAACGAAAAAATCGTTCCCGCGCCTTTGCGGACGGGTTTGAGGTTGGCTATGAGCAGTTCAAAATCGGCGTATTGCTCAGAAATGCTCGTGAAGAAGCCGGTCTCACTCAAGACGAAGTTGCCGCGCGCCTTCGGACTAAGAAATCGGCGATATCACGGATTGAAAATCATGCGGAGGACATCAGACTCTCCACGCTGGAGAAATTTGCAGAAGCAATCGGCAAACGCTTAAGACTGAAGATTGCGTAAATAATGCATTCCAAAAAGTGGACGCTCGGCACCGACATTCGAAGATTTTTTTGCATACGAAGAAGGGTGATGCATTGGCGCAAGAAGAATGCTGATACCATGATAGGTCTACATGTGCCTACTGAGCAGGAAATAGATTGCGCGTTTCTTGGGCTGTTTAGGAAAAGTGCCCGTTGTGATAAAAAGATCCCAAGCAATGCTCTATTTCCCAACGATCCAGCACTCGATCTTGCGAGCGGCACAAACGTGCCGTTTTGGGAATATGATGAGATTATCGGTTTTGCTGAAATGATTGAAGATCTGATCCATCAACATGAAAAATCCGTCCCAACCGAGATCAGACTGCGATTGATGGGTTATTGTCACATAATGGAGGCCGACTTCCCTTTGGCGGTGATATGGAATCTGCTGCGAATCACGGCCGGTCAGCAACCCTCATGGAATTTTGCCTCTGAGAATAAGAAACAAAATATAGAGGTTTGTGAATATCCCCGTCAAAAGATAGATGCAATAGTGTCTCTTGCCGCTCAATTGAAGGAGCCGATAGGTAAATGCCTTCAGCGACTTTGGGTTCCTGCTCTTCGCAACGCTTTCAGTCATTCGCAATACGCATTGATGGAGCCGGTCAAACACGATGATTACATCATGCTGACCGCCGGTCTTTCGCCTATCTCCAGGACGGAGAGATCCCTGAAGAAGATGAGAGAAGCCAAGGGCAATCCCTCATTCGATGATATTCGGTCTTTGTATCAAGGGGCTTTGACTTTGTTAAAAACTTTCATCGCAAGATACAACGAAGCAGGTGAATACTATTCACTATACAATCGTGGCTTTGGGATAAGCGTTGCATACTTCCGGAAGCTTTAATAGGAGACAGCCATGAGTGAAATGAAATTTGAATGCCCATTCTGTAAGCAACATCTTGAATGCGAGAACGACATGGCCGGGACGGAGGTTTCATGCCCGGGTTGCAACAGAAGCATTTCCATTCCCTGTGATCAAGCACACGGCGATATTCCCGCATCACAAATACCACCTGTTTCCGTATCGCCGCCTGCACCAACGCCAAAGATAAAAATACAAGGAAAGCATCAAGCACAAAACACGACTCCTTCTGACTGGAAACTTCCCAACACTGCGGCACTGGTCTTCATTGCGATTCTTACGACTCTTGGACTTTCCGGCTTTCTGGGATTGTTTTTTGGTTATCTCATTGTCGCCGGATTATCGTTTCTTGTCTGTCGTATCACCAAGAAGAGGCGTCTCAGAATTGCCCTTACTACGGCAGTTGTCGGCGTGGCTCTAATTGGTTTTCTTGTGACCAACTTTGTCATGGTAATGAGATCGGAAATCAACGAGGAAACTGAACGCACTATCCTGAAAGTAGCCGAAGTTGACCAACGGATGCGCAAATTACCTAAAAACGAGATGCCACTGTCTGATATCGAACAAGATCGAATGACTTTTCTCCACACAAAGGCCATGTCGCTTGTCCCAGAGTCCAAGAAAGCGAGATTAGTGGATCCTTTGGGCAACGCCGATCAAAGACCTCGCCAAGGATGAATATGCTGAAAGATTACAGGCCACCGAAGACGCGCTGGATCGTTTGATGCCTCAAGAAAAGGAAGAGTATCAGGCGCTCGCAATGCGTGCTATCGTGTCGATTGCTACCAATACAGAAAGTCTTCCTCACCAGCAGCCCCAAAAGAATGCCTTGGAAACACCACGACGTGGCCAAGAACGTATTAACGGGATGGCGAGGGGCAAAGAATCCCAGACATTGTCGCCGACAAAGGAACCCACACCTCCTGTGTTGCCAGTGCGTTACAGAACTATACACGAAGCCGCAACAGCAGGAGATCTTGCCGAGATCGCCCGCCAATTACGTAATGGCGCTGATGTGAATGCACGGGATACGTTGGGACAGACTCCGTTAATGAATGCTGCATTCGAGGGACACTACGATGTCGTGAAACTGCTTATGGATAGTGGGGCAGATCCCAACGCGGAGGATTATTATCGGAAAGGAACAGCTTTGTTGTATGCAGCTATCAGGGGACATCTTGAAATTGTCAAATGCTTACTGGCAAGTGGTGCTAATGTGAATTGCAGGGACAATAACGGTTGGACGCCACTTATGGAAGCTGCGGGTGAGAACCATCTGCAAAGCGTCAAATTTCTGATGGCCAATGGTGCAGACGTGAATGCCAAAGACAATAATGGGTGGACGGCTATGACAAGATCTGTTGTTGGCGGCCATATGGATGTGAGCATGTTCCTTCTGGACAATGGTGTGAATGTAGACACAACGAATAAATACGGAAGGTCGTTGCTATGGTGGGCAGCGTCGTTTGGCAAACTAGACATTGTCAAGCTCCTTGTCGCAAGAGGTGCCGATGTAAATACCAAAGACGATAATGGATGGACTCCGCTTTGGAGTGCAATGCGCGAAGGGCACTCGAATGTGGTCGAATTCCTTAAGCAACATGGGGCCAAGGAATAATCCAGAATAGACTCAGATGGCTCCATTAAAACGGGCTTTCCCGCCGCAGCTTGTTTTCCGCAGGATTATGAATGAAAACACAGCCATGCTTGACCTTGATGACGCCGGAAGTTTCCTGTCAGCGTTATATGCCTTGATTGATAGCCCATCTATTTGGTCATGCCTAAAGAGCGATCTCACCACAGAGAGGAGGCTCTTTCTCGAGATTGCGGACAAAACCGAGTTTGTAACATCACCGTTAATACACGACCTCCGAAACGAAGCAGAGTGTATCATACGGGCTGAATACATGTCGGTTGCCGTATATCATGCATGCTGTCCCATAACGCGCGAAACCTATACTCAATTCGGTCTGCTCCGCACCAATAGACAGTTGCTGCATCAGTTGACCCGTGAGGCGTTTGGCAGCACCCCCGAAATCGAGATAGCTTTTGAACCTAGAAAGAGCAGTCAGACAGGATGGACAGGATGAATATCCTAGAGATCAACAT
>CAYWJE010000087.1:0-12543 GCA_964458525.1 uncultured Verrucomicrobiota bacterium | reverse complement strand
GGATAACTATTCGATGCAGGGCGTAAAGGTGCTCCAGGAATTTCCCGACGGCTCCTCCGAGACGATACATGCGGAGGACGCGAAGCATTATGACGGAAAATGGTGGTTTTTCAACATAACCGCCCAGACGCGCGACATCAACAACAACCCGGTCGGCCCAGTTCGCTCTGACCTGATTATGGAGATGATCAACCTGTCCGAGAAACCGAGTGATTTCGTGAATATCGTAAAGGATCCGATGTTCCTGTCCTCCATGGAACTCTATGAGTTTCAGGAGAACAACAGGCATCTTTCCGGCAGGACGAGGGCGCGTTTTCTCGTTGATATGCACTCCCGTCTCGCTATGCCGTGGACCTGTTTCATCGTGGCCCTTTTCGGGATCTCGTGCGGGGTCTACACCGGCAGGAGAGGCCCGTTCATGGGTATTGTTGTCGCTCTCTGCACCTTCTTCGGATTCTACCTGGTCATGACGTTCTGCCAATGGCTGGGCAAGAATGAAGTTGTAAGCCCTTTATTGAGCGCCTGGATTCCGAATTTCGGGTTCCTGGGCATTGGATCGTGGCTGATGTTTCGCGCGAGGTGACGAATGAGATTGCTCATGGCGCCGAATATTTTCAAGAATTGCATGGGCGCGAGGGAGCTCGGCGAGGCCCTTGCTCGCGGGGTCCGAAGCGCGCTTCCTGACGCCAGCATCGAGATTATCCCGTTGTCGGACGGCGGCGATGGCCTGCTCTCCGTTCTCAAGGATGCTCTTGGCGGGGTTCCTGTGGAATGCGACTCGGAGGATGCTCTCTCGCGTCCTGTCAGGGCGGAGTGGCTCAAGTGCGACGGATTTGCAGTGGTCGAAATGGCGCTTGCTTCAGGGTTGGCGCGTCTCAACGGCCCTGGGGAATACTCGCCGCTCAGGGCTTCAACCTATGGGACTGGCTTGTTGATCAGATCTGCGATCGAGCATGGCTTTTCAAGGATAGTCGTCGGGTTGGGCGGAAGCGCCACGGTGGATGCCGGGTGCGGGGCGGCAGCAGCCCTCGGTTTTCAATTCGAGGATCTGGCAGGAAACCTGCTTTCGCGCTGCGGCGGCGGCGACCTGGAGAACATTTCCTTGATTCGCCCGCCGAATAGGGGTATGGATTTGACATGTGATATCGAGATAACCGCTCTTGTTGATGTGAGCAATCCCCTGCTTGGTACGGAGGGGGCAGCTAGAATATTTGCGCCTCAGAAGGGGGCCGGGCCTGAAGAAGTTGAGACTCTTGAGCGCGGACTGGAACGCTGGGCGTCTGTGGCGGAGCGGGATCTCGGCGCACGTGTCGCGGATTTGCCGGGGGCCGGCGCGGCCGGCGGAATGGGAGCGGGGCTGGCGGCATATTGCGGCGCGTCTCTCGAGCGCGGCGCCGAGTGGGTGGCGGCCCAATGCGGACTTGCGGCGGCGGTAAGCCGCGCAGACGTGGTTTTCACCGGGGAAGGCAGGATTGACGACCAGACTCGCTTCGGGAAAGTTCCTGCGTGTGTGGGGATGATTGCCCGTTCATTGAACAAGCCCGTCGTTGCCTTCGGCGGCTCCGTGGCGCCCGGTGTGAATCTTTCGGACGCGGGGATCGGCAAGGTGGTGAGGGTGTCGCCGGAGAATATGGAACTTGCGGAAGCGCTGCGAAGAGCCGGCGCAAATCTGGAGGCCGCGGCGGCCAGGACGGCGTTGGAGATGGGAGAATCGCGATGAGTGATGTTTCGGTGATTGCGCCTGTCGGCGCGTCGATTGACACGGTGAAGAGAGTGTTGTTCAAGCCGTTCAACGTGACGAAGTGGTTTGGAATGGCCTTCACAGCATGGCTGGCCATGCTCGCGGAGAATTTCACAGGCTTCATGGCCAATGGTTTCAACAGCGGCGGCCAGGATTTCTTCAAGGTCGCCTGGCGCTGGTTCGAATCCAATGCGATTCTCTCGTCGGTCACATTCGCGGTTCTGCTTCTGCTTGCGTGTTCTCTTGTACTGATCGTTTCATGGGTCAGCGCGCGCGGAAGGTTCATGTTCCTAGACAACGTGGTGAACAATCGGAGCGAAGTCATCATTCCGTGGGGAAGGTGGGGCAGGCAGGGGAACTCCTATTTTCTCTTCTCCATCGCGTTTGCGGCTGTGCTCCTGGGGGCTGCATTCATAATTGGCGGGCTTGTTTCCGTTCCTTTGGTTTGGGGCTCAGCTCAGGGGGCGCTGCTGATCGCCGTTGTTGCCTTTGGGGCTATCACGTCGGCCCTGTGCCTTGTGGCGGTTGGCTGCGTATACGTTTTTCTCGATGATTTTGTGGTGCCGATTATGGCATGCAGGGCCTGCGGTGTGATTGCGGCATGGAACGCCTTCCGAAAACTGTTCATGGGAAACCCCGGTGTTTTTGTTCTCTACCTTCTCTTCAGGTCCGTGCTTGCAGTCGCGGTCGGTCTCGCGGCCATGCTGATCTTCTGCGCTACATGCTGCCTGGCATTCGTGCCTTTCCTTGGAACAGTGGTGATGCTGCCTTTGCTTGTTTTCATGAGGAGCTACCCAGTGCATTTCCTGGAGCAGTTCGGCGAACCCTTCCGGCTGTTCGCCCTGCCGCCTGCGGAATGTGAGGCCGCCGCGGAATTGAATCAATCGGTACAAGAGGAAAATATATGTCAATAATAAAGGACATTCTTGACAAAGCGGTATCAATGGAGGCTTCGGACGTACACCTTAAGGCAGATCAGCCTCCTTTCTACCGTGTGCATGGCGATCTCGTGGAAAGCGGCATGGCCGTTCTGAGTTCCGACGATATGGTGAAGATCATGGAAGACATCATGCCTGAGCACATGAAGAACAAGGTTCAGCCGGGACACGAACTTGACTTTGCCCATTTCGAGGAAGGCGTGGGACGGTTCCGCACCAATGTCTTTCTCGGTAAGAACTTGCCCACCGTGGCCTTGCGTCATGTCAAGACGAAGATTCCATCCGTTGAGGATCTGCACCTTCCGCCCATGCTTGAGAAGATAGCGCTCTCGAACAGCGGAATCATTCTCCTCGTTGGCGCCACGAGTTCTGGCAAGTCAACGACGCTGGCGGCGATGATTCACAAGCGCAACGTTACCCAGCGCGACAGGATCATAACGATCGAGGATCCTGTCGAGTACACTTTCGAGGATATCAAGTGCGTCATCACCCAGCGCGAGGTGGGGCTGGATACCCCGTCTTTTCATGCCGCGCTGAAGCACGTCCTGCGCCAGGACCCGGATGTGATCATGGTGGGTGAAATGCGCGACAACATCAGTCTCTCGGTTGCGCTGAGCGCGGCGGAGACAGGGCACGTGGTGTTTTCGACGCTTCACGCAAACACCGCGTCCCAGTCCATACAGAGGATCTTGAATTTCTTTCCCAATGAGGAGCGGGAGCCCGTTCGGCTTGCATTAGCCGGCAACATGACCGCGATAATCTGCCAGAGGCTCATTCCCGCGATTTCCGGCGGCGTGAGGCCGGCGGTCGAGATCATGCTCAATACTCCGACCGTGAGAAAGCTGCTGCTGGAAAATCGCCTCGAGACACTGCACGCAGCCATTGAAACAGGGAAGAACGAGGGCATGCAGACTTTTAACCAGGCGATCTACGATCTGATAAAAAGCGGCGCCATAACGGAGAGCGATGGAATGGCTCAGGCCCCTAGCCCCGAGGCTCTCAAGATGAATCTACAGGGAATCTTTCTGGACGAGGAAAGCCGGATTATCGGCTGAGGGGGACTGGGAATGAGCGAAACCTCTGCAATCATGGATCGTGCGGCGCGCCTTCTGGAGAACTGGTCCTCCGCGGCGGACGCATACTGGCTGCGGGATGAGAACGATGCATCAATGGGCTGCTACGGGCCTGGCTACCTGACGTGGGGCGTGCAGTCCAACTGGAACTATGCTGGGGCGATGGCGACCCTTGCTTGCTGCTCATCCGGAGCGAAAGCAACACAGGCAGCAGACAGGGCGCTTGCCGCGCTGCGTTTTGAGCTTGCCACGCATGTCGCGGGCTCACGCTCCGGGAATGACGGCAGGAAATGGGGACGCAGCTGGATCAGCATGCTCGGAATCGAGCGTGCCATGCACGGCATATCCCGGATCGAGAACTCACTTCCGGAAGAGGATCGCGATTCGCTTCACAGAGTGCTTGTCAGTGAGGCTGACTGGATTCTGAATGAAGGCTGCCGTGGCAGCTCCGCCGGTGTGGCGGCCGGCAAGTGGAACACCTCCTGCCGCAACAATCCGGAATCCAATGTCTGGTCCGGAGCCCTGCTCTGGCGAGTCGCCGCGCGCTATCCCGGCGAATCCCGCGCCGACCAATGGCGGGAGCTCGCGCACCGCTACCTCTTGAACGGGGTTTCGATTGATGCGGATGCAGAAGATCAGCGTGTCATCGAGGGGCTGCCGGTCCGTGAACGGCATGTGGGCGCAAACTTTTTCCCAAATTATGCGCTCGATCATCATGGGTATCTCAACATCGGCTACATGGTGATTTGCGCCAGCAACGCGGCCATTCTTCACTTCGATCTCAAACTTGCGGGGCTGGCACCCCCGGAGTCCCTGTATCATCACCATGATGACATGTGGCGGGTTCTGCGCCGATTTGTTTTCAGCGACGGACGTCTTGCCCGGATCGGCGGCGACAGCCGTGTGAGATACGCATACTGCCAGGAGTACCTGCTGCCGACGCTCCTGCTCGCTGCCGACCGTTTTGGGGACGCCCATGCGCTGGAACTCGCGGAGCGCCAAATATTGCTCATGGAGGCGGATGCGGATGCCGCCGGCGACGGTTCGTTCTACGGCCGCCGACTTGATCGCCTGCGTATGACCAATCCGCATTACTACACGAGGCTGGAATCGGACCGCGCGTGCGTTCTCGCCATGCTTCTGAATTACCTGCCTGCCGTCAAGGCCCCGCCGGCTTCACCGCAATCCTTTGAGAACTCCGTTGCCGGCGGATGGGCGGAACCAGAGCATGGGGCCGTGATGCAACGTTCACCATCCAGACTGTGTTCCTTCGCGTGGAGGGCGCGGGGCCTCGCGCAGGGGCTCTGTGTTCCGTCCGGCGCGGGCAACATGGCGGAATGGGAGCTCAACATGAGCCCGGTTGTGAGGTTTCTCGGTGATGACGGATCTCAGCCGGGCCGGCACAGGCGTCTTGTCGCGTGCGATGTGGCGCAGTTTGATGGCGGCTTTGTGACCTGCGGATCAGTGATGGAGGGGTGCAACATTACTGTTGATGAGGGCGCCTCCTGCACGGACCAGGCCCTCACATGGATTGCTTTTGCGGCGCTGCCCGATGAACGAACCTGCGTCTGCATCCAGTATGTTGTGGCCGCGTCAGACAGGGTGGTCTATCTCGTTGAACTCAAGGATCTGCACCTGGTAATTCCGAATGATATTTTCAACGGATCAAATCGCAGAATAATGTCCGCTGCCGGCAGCGCCTTGCTCGCGGCTCCGCCCGGCCAGGACGAATCGCTTGCTTTCGAGGGGCGCTGGCTGAATATTGATGACTCTCTCGGTGTAGTTCTGTTGAGCGGCGGCGAGAGCCTGTTGATCAATCGCTCAGCCGCGCGGCGCGCAGGAACATACAGATCCCTTTACACAGAAGAGGTTTGCGTTCACGTTCGAGCCGGCGCGGAGAGGTGCATGCCCGGCGAGATTCTGACCGATATCGGGTTCGCGGTTCTGTCCGGCGAAACGGCGCGCGGAACCGCGTCCGTGCACGGCGGCCCGATCTCCTTCAGGCGCCGCGATGTGCGCGGCTTGTGGGTGGACGGGACGAATGGCAGGCGATACGCCCTTGCCGCCAATTTCAGTGGCTCGGATCATGCCGTGGACCTTTTTGGGGAAACGATCCACCTGCCGGCCGGTAAGGCAATTGTTCGCAGTGTGTCGGGCGCCGTTTGCCGTTAATCGGCCGTCAGATCCCGGGGCCAGCTACGTCAAAACTCACGTGGAGCACAGGGTGCCCCGTTTCCGACTCAAGAAGGATTGAGCAGACCCGGAAAGAGTCGGCCGCTTTCAGCAACGTTCTCGCTCGATCTATGTTTTCATGCGAGTATGTTCCCCCCGTCGCGCCTCCCGAGCCCATTTTTATTGACAGCAGAAGCATGGGCAATTGCGCGGCCCTGGCGGCCTCTTCAGTGTTCACCCAGAGCAGCGCGGCCGCACTGCGACTCTGCGAAACATGATACCAGCCGATTGCCTGTTCGTCAGGCGCCTGGCCTCTGGCTCCGGCCAGGAGCGATGCGAGGCTTTTCGCGTTGCTTCCAAAGATAATCCATTCATCGAGGGCGGCGCATGCAAGCCTGTCTTCCGGCTCAAGCTGTGCCAGGAGGTTGTCGTTGGTGGCCTCCAGAATCCAGAGCGGCAGATCGCCCGCGGTCTGCGTTTCGGGATGAACGATCAGGCCCAGGTGGTATTCCGCGTTAAGCCTGTCGAGTATTCTGTTGAGCAGGCTTGGCGCATCCGCGCCGGATGCCTTGATCATCAGGACGACACTCGGAATCCTCATTCGAAATGGATGCCGCCCAAACCCGCCGCCATGGATGCCGGTGTGGACTGACAGTACAGCAACGCCCGGATCGTCCGCGAATTCATCCATATCAAGGAATTCTCCCGCTGTTTTCAGCCAGGCCGGAGAGGAATCGTCGGCCGCAAGACTGCGGATGGTATCAACTGGAGCCGCAGCGAGAATGACTGGAAGATCCGCAAGCAATTGTCGTGGCGTTTCAAGATCGGCGGCTTTGTGCAGAGGTCGAAGCGGTGCCAGTTCCATCTCCACGTGAAAACGGAAAGCAAGTCTGGTTGATGTAGCTTCGCTGAGCTCGAACTTAACTACATGCGGTCCCATGCGGAACCATCCGGTGTCGTCCGAGGTCAAGCGGATGCCTGGTGCAGTGTGCGCGGCGGGCGGAGGTGATGACGGCGCCAGGCCCTCGTGCGCCGCGATGGCATGTTTCACCCCGGACGACTGCCGGGACAGGCAGAGGAACAGTATTCCGTCGCCAACAGCCGCGGATAGTTTCATTCCCGATTCCGTAATAGGCTGATCCATTCCCCATATGGTCCAACCGGCATACTGGCCGACCGGCCTTAATCCGGGCAAGGGTCGAAAAAAGAGCATGAAGCGGATATAGATGGATGATGCTCCGATCCAGCTTGCCGCGTACCATGAAGCATCTTCACCCGGGATGGGCGATGGGACGCATGCAAAAACCGTTTCGCGGCAGCCGGCAAGAGCCTTGATGCCGCGCGCAACATTCGGATCTACAGACGTAATTCCATCCTGAGAATCATGGTGGAGTGATTGGATCATGCCGCGCAAGATCGAGTTGGTCGCAAACCCGGCGAACCTGTCGCCCGGGTTCGAGTGGCAGGTTACAAGCACCGCCCCGCATGGTACTGTCCCGTGAAGAACGCCTGGCTTGTAGGAAATTCTGGCTATCCACAGGATAACGAGGATCACTATCCCGGTCAGGAGCGCCATTGATGCCAATGTGTTGCAGCGTCCAGTTCGATGCGATTCGTTTGCCATTGTCAACCTTTGTTCCGCTATGCCAACAAGGCACCCGTCAATTCGCGCACGTCGCCCAGATTATGGTTGACAAGATATTCCTCGATGCCGTCAATCACTGTCAGCATTGTGAGGGGATCCGTGAACGTTGCCGTTCCGATGGCGATGGCTGTTGCTCCGGCTATCATGATCTCGATGGCGTCCCGCGCACACGTGATTCCCCCCATGCCTATCACGGGAATCTTCACCGCGCGGCTGGCCTGCCACACCATCCTGACAGCCACCGGGTGAATAGCCGGGCCCGTCAAGCCTCCAATTGTGTTTCCGAGCAAGGGCTTCCGCGTCTCGATGTCAATGGCCATTGCCGGAAGCGAGTTGATCAGAGAAATGGCATCTGCCCCGCAATCCTCCGCGATTTTTGCGAAGATTGAAATGTCCGGAACGTTCGGTGACAGTTTCGGGATCAGGGGAAGCCTGGTCGTTGCGCGAACAGACGAGATGACCCCGCGCGCCGCATCCGGATCGGTTCCGAACGCCATGCCCCCCTTCTTGATGTTGGGGCATGAAATGTTAAGTTCAAGTCCCGCGACTCCGTCCGTCTGATCCAGCCTCCTGGCAACTTCGACATATTCATCAACGGTGCGCCCCCATATGTTGACGATCACGGGTGTACTGAACTGCGCCAGGAACGGCAGGTATGCTCTGACGAAGACCTCGACTCCCGGGTTCTGGAGGCCGATGGAGTTTATGAGTCCGGACTGCACCTCCTTTAAACGCGGCATGGGATTTCCCGGAGCGGGGTACAGGCTGACTCCCTTTACCACTATTGCTCCAAGGCGATTCAAGTCAAGCAGCTCCGCGTATTCGCGTCCATAACCGAATGTTCCAGACGCAGGCATCACCGGGTTCTTCAAAACGAGTCCGCCCAGCTTGACTTCCATGTTTGGCGCAGGTTTCTTCATTTCCTTATCCATTGGACAAGTGGCATTCAGTCAAAAGAATTTCTCTTTTGGATTTCCTGACATCCGATTTATAAAAGGGTTGCGACGAAAATACCGTTCTCCTCCGTTTTCCGGCCATTTCGTCGTCCGTAATCGTCAACTGGCCACTGTCTTCATATCAGTACGCCAGACGATCATTTATACCGATCAGTCCCACACGATTTCCCGGCACTCGAACACGGGTCCGTCAAGGCAGACCCGGGCAAATGTCCATTTTCCATCCTCGGCGGCATTCTTCTGGGCATCGCAGTGTTCCCCGGCGTGCTTGACCTTCTGCGCGCAACCAAGGCATGCTCCAACACCGCAGCCCATGTGGCGCTCCATTGAGAGCCATGCCATCCAGCTTCCGGCTATTGCGCGGTCCGCGAGTGCGCGCAGCATTCCGGCCGGGCCGCAAGCGAAGAACTCCGGTGTGCGCGACGCCAGATCTGCGGCCAGCCATTTATCAAGCATTCCCGTGACAAGTCCTCTGCTTCCGGCTGAACCATCGAGCGTGGTGGTCCTGGTCTCCCAGCCCAGAGTTTTGAATTCATCAACGCAGAGCAGATCATTGCGGCAGGCAGCGCCGAGGAAGACAATGCCCTTGACGGACGAGCGCTCGGCAAGAAGCCGGAGCGCTGCAGCTCCGTAGCCTCCTCCGACAAGCACCGGGCAACAAGCCGGGCTCACAGGAGGGTATCCGTTTCCGAGCGGCCCCATGATGCTCAGGTTATCGCCATTTTGTAATCTCGTCATAGCCCCGGTGCCCGAGCCAACCCGTTTGTATAAGATGGAAATGCCTTTGGCGTCGGCCCTGAAAATGCTGAAGGGTCGGCGTAACACCGCGCTTTCAAGGCTGGGAACGCGCACATGCACGAATTGGCCCGGCTTTGAAAGACTGCCCACGCCGGGCGCGCTGAGAGTAAGCACCCGGTAATCGTCGCATAACAAGTCGTGGGAAATAACGCTGGCCGTTTCAAGTGGCATATAATTCATCCCCGCCGCCCGCGCAAGGTTATCTGGCGCGGTCAACGCCGAGTTCCCGGCAGTAAATTAACTTGTCCTCGCCTTGCCTGTAGAAATCGGGAAGACGGGCGGCCTCGTGGAATCCAGCGGCTTGATAGAAACGTCTCGCGCGGGCATACTCTTTTCCCGATGACGTGTCTGCATAGATTCTCATTCCGCCGAGAAGTTTAGCTTCGTTATCGACGCGGTTCATCAGTTGTACACCGACACCTTGCCCGTGCCGCTCCGGCGCGACAACGATCCAGTAGAGATCAAAACTGTTGTCGGTGAGAGGAATGCGTCCATAACATGCGTAACCCATGACCTCATCTCCCTCGCAGGGAAGAATGACGGAATGATTGATCCCATCTCCCTTGGCGATTCTATCGTCAATAAGCTCGATGGCGATCTGGACGTCTACTTCGATGAATGACGGGGTCCTTCGCAGGATACCCGTGAGGGTGTCGCGGTCATGCTCGTGAAGCTGCCTGAAGTACATGTATTCTCCTGTTCATGCGCGCGGAGGGTTATTTAATCGGCCCATCACGCTTCCCTCTGGCCTCCACTCGCGGCTTGCATCAGACTCAATCTGAACAAAACCTAGCACCCGGTGTCAGGAATGTCAATTCAGATGGGCATCGCGAAAAAAAACAACGCAAAGAAAAAAGTAAGAAAAAACTTTTTTTTGTTTACAAATTACAGGAATGGAATAAAATCGTTTTTAAAGAGCGGTAGTAATCTGCTGATTTCTGTTGCATCGTTTCATGACATTGATGAAAGACTCAACCATAAGCATTGTAGCTTCCAAACTTTCCTTCGTGTTTTCGCCTGGCTTCATCGGGCAAGCTTCTTGGCACTCCTTCTTCTCCGGCGATTGTTCTTCCAGCCGGCCATTCCAATTTCTGCCGGGATCAGTTATAAACGGCGTTGACCTTGATGGGCGGTTGTGTGGAACATTACCGTGCCGGGACTGTTGTTAGAAAGTACGGAAGGAGGTGATACCGGAATGGCAAAGGCAAAGAAGAAGGTCGTTAAGAAGCCGGCTAAGAAGGCTGTGAAGAAGACAGCGAAGAAGACGGCGAAGAAGAAGAAATAGTTCGTAATTGGACATTCATGTGCGGGAGGTCACGATTCAATCGTGACCTCCCGCCGCGTTTCTGAGATCAATCGTCCAGGATTCCTTCCCGCAGTCCGATGGGCAGCGGCGCGGGGCGTTGGCAGCCGCTGGAGAGTTCGATGCGCCTGCCTTGCTCCGATGATTCGTGTATAGCCGTCATGATGTCGAGAACGTGAAAGCCGAGATCTCCGCTTGTCCGGTGATGCCTTCCTGATCGAAGCGAGTAGGCCATGTCCGCCACCCCGATGCCTCGCGTATTCTCCGCGTAGCCGTGGGTGTATGGAACGCCGGACCATTCCTTTGCACCTGCCCGCTTCACCCGTATCGTCCCTCCGAAGCAGTTTGGATCCGGAACGCTGAGCGACCCTTCTGTGCCGTATATTTCGATGCGGGGCAGTTCCGCCGCCCACACATCAAAGCTTGTGAGTATGGTTCCAACAGCGCCGTCGGCGAATTCAAGGATCCCCGCAACGTGCGTGGGTATCTCGACATCCACCACGGCGCCAAACTTCTTGGCGCTTGTGATCGTTCGCGTCGGGAAGGTTTTCCTGGCGCAGCCTGAAACCCTCTCGACCGGCCCGAGCATTGAGATCAGCGCCGTGAGGTAGTAGGGTCCCATGTCGAACATCGGTCCGCCCCCGTGCTTGTAGTAGAACTCGGGGTCCGGGTGCCAGCTCTCATGTCCGTGACAGGTCATAAAGGCTGTGGCGCCAATCGGACGTCCTATCCACCCGTCATCTATGAGCTTGATACAGGTCTGTATTCCTGCTCCGAGAAAAGTGTCGGGGGCGCATCCGATCCTTAGCTTCTTTTTCCTGGCGGTCTCGATGAGCATGTGGCCCTCGTCGCGGGTAACGGCCAGCGGCTTCTCGTTATGAACGCACTTGCCGGCTTTGAGCGCCGCGAGGGCCACCCGGGCATGGGCTAGGGGGATGGTGAGGTTAAGGACTATGTCTATTTTTGGATCCTCGAGCAGCGCCTTGACGCTGCATGCCCTGGCCACGCCGAATTCGGACGCCTTGGCCCTTGCTCGTTTGATGTCCAGATCGGCGCATGCCGCCACATCGAGGATGTCGAACTTCTTGCACACCCCGAGATATGCGCCGCTGATGGCTCCGCACCCGATAATCCCTATCTTCGTCTTCTTCATCACACACTTCCCTTTCGGTGAAAGTTACCTGCTGGCCCACAACATTCCCCTGTTGATGATATCCGGCAATTCCGGAACGTCGAAATCCTTGCAGACGTGTCCAAGCGACGTATAAAACACGCGACCCTCGCCGTACATTCTCTTCCATATCACCGGCATTATGCAGCCCCTGGTCCAGGGTGCCTCCGGGACGCCCTGGAATGTGGTCGTAGCGAGCGTCTCGTTGGAGGGATCGATATGCATGTAGTACTGCTCGGAATGCATCTTGAAATCCTTGAGCCCGGCGGTTATGGGATCATCGTGGTCGGTGATGTTTACTTCATAATCAAGAATTCCACCCGGGTGCGCCACCCACTGTCCTCCTACCATGAACTGATACTCGGTGTGGTTGCGGAAGGAATCGCCAGTTCCGCCGTGCCAGCCGGCGAAGCCGACGCCGGATTTCACCGCGCCAAGGAGGCCGACCGCCTCGTCCTTCTCGATGGTGCCCATCGTCCATGACTGCACGATCAGGTCGAGCGTCTTGATCTCCGGCTTCGTGTAGGCCTTGAGCGTGTCGGACACTTCGACCTCGTAGCTGTTCTTTCGAAGCAATGAAATAATCACATCCGTGCATTCCGCGGGCTCGTGCCCGGCCCAACCGCCCCTGACTACAAGCGCCTTTTTCATGTAAAACAATCCTCCTTAAAGAATCGGGTTTTCATAATGGTCTTAGCTCCTTAAACTTCGATTGTTTGAGTAAATGAGTCAAACAAATCCGACTG
>CAYWJE010000086.1:0-12662 GCA_964458525.1 uncultured Verrucomicrobiota bacterium | reverse complement strand
TCACTAACGCGGCTTTACACCAAAACGAATTTCAAATACATTTGGCTAGGTTTATGGCAGTTTCTCGACAATGAGGTACCAAGAGGCAAATAGAGTAGGAAAGAAACTTATCCGGAAGTTTCTTTCCCACTCTGCTCAGAGACCCGTGATCCGCTCCATATCCGCGAGCTCATCATCGAACGGTGCGAGGCGCGTGTCCACGTATTCCGCTATCCAGACCGGATCAATGAGTCCTGTGAACGCCTTCTCCACGGCGGTTTTAACCGTTTCCAACTCCTTCACGAAGGTCCTGAATTTCTCTGTTGCCTTCTTGAGCTGGCCGGCGTTGCGGCGCGGCTCGAGCCGGTGAAGGACCACGCTCTCGCGGAGCGAGTGTACCGTCCACCATCCTGCCCCGCGTTTGTTCGTGAGCTGGTTCATGGCCGCCTTGCATGCCTCGAACCGATCTTTCTCGCCCAGCTCGTCGAGCGCGGCAACACACGTCTCGATGCCGCCGCGCGGCGCTTTGCCGTCGTGCAGGATCACACCCGTGTTGACGAGCGAATCCAGTGCAGCGTCAATCGGCTCACACTGGACGGTGTGCGTGGAATAGCGGCTCCAGGCGGTCGCGATCACGCCCTCGTATCCAAAACGCTTCGCCACATCCATCCAGGCCAGCGCGTTTTCCTCGCGCTTCGCAATATCGGGGACATCTATGTTCGGGCCGTCTGCACCCTTGTATGCGGCGCCGCCCCACAGAGTGAAGCCCTGTTCAACGAACCGTTTAATGTGCTTCGTGTTGAAATGGTGCGAGGAATTGTCCGGGTGTCCGCTGTAACCCCAGGTCACCAGGTCGCATTTCGAAGCAAGCGACTTGAGCGCGACGTCATCCCAGCTCACCATCATGTCGTGCCACAACAGCGGGCGAACGCCCCGCGCGTTGAGGTTGTCCAGGATCGGCTCCACATGCTGAAGGTAGAGGGCGCCTTTGCCGTGCTTCTCGATATAAGCCTTCGTGTCCACATGCAGCCCCATCGTCCACGCCTCGTCGCCACCCAGGTGGAATCGGCGCGTTTCCGGCAGCAGCTCAAGCACGTCATCCACCATGCGCTGGACCAGATCGCGCGCGCCGGGCGCCAGCGGGTTCAGGCCCGAGGAGTCGTCCGGCAGCTCGCGCATGCTCTCGTAGCCGGGTGTTCCAAGTGGGGTCTCCATGTGCCCGAGGCATTGAACAAGGGGTATGATCTCTATGCCCAGCCCGCAGGCGGCATCGGCAAAGCGGCGCATCTCGTCCGGTGTGTAGGCGGTCCTGCTCCGGAATTTCTCGTCAACCTTCCATGGAAAGGTGTCCTCCCATTCCGCGACCACGGCATTATAGCGCGCCTTTGCGAATATCTTAAGCAGGCTGACAAGCCGGTCGGCCGTGGGCGGGACGCCCTTCAGGTCAAGGTGGACGGCGCGCACGGGGACAGCCGGTTTCTTCTCTTCAAACAGATCATCAAATTTCATCGTTTATTTTTCCTTTTGTTTCTTCCTCCGAAATGCTTTCTTCAATTTGGAACTCAGGAAGGGGGAAACGCCCTTTGCTCAACCGCTGTCTCATCCTGAGTTCCTGATTTGGAGCTCATAAAAGATTCCAACTTTCGGACTCCTACTATCTGCCAGAAAGACACGCAAAAAGCCATAAAAAAGAGTCTATTCATAACCATTTAAAATCAGGTTGTATGGTTTAGCGCGAGAGTTCTTAGACGCGGTGAGGGTGCCGCTTCTACATTTGTGCGAATGCTGACTTGTCATATGCCCGTCTATCGTGTATTTTTGTTGCAGGAGATCAAGAACAGGTCTTATGAATATCGGGCCAAATATCAGCCGTCTCATGTTAGGTGTGATTACGCTGACGGCCGTCGTCGTGCCGGCGCCCGGCGCCATGATCACGTGGACTAATGCCGCAGCGGCTTACTGGACCAACGGCGTAGCCTGGTCGGACGGAACCGTGCCGGGTCCCGCTGATGACGTCGTATTCAGCAGCGGTTCGGCGGTAGTCACGATAGATCAGGATGTCACGATTAACAGTCTGAACATAACCGGGACTTACGCGGGCACCCTCGTGTTCGCCACAAACATTCCGGCTAACCTGACGATCAACAACGATCTGTATCTCAATAGCAGCGCGATCATTGCAACTCCCTATTCCTCGCTCGTTGGAGACGGGTCCGGACGCATCATCGTTGTGGGCCGAAACGCGGTGATAGACGGAACCATTGACGGTGACAGTCAGGGCTGGCCGGCGAAGAACACTAATGCCCCCGGCTACTCATCAGGACAGGCAGCCCATGGCGGAAGGGGAAGCTCCGGAACGGCACTAATTTATGGCAGCCTGACCAATGCGGTTGCGCTCGGGTCGGGATCCCCAGAATGGGGCGGCGTGGGGCGGAATGGCGGCGGGGCGATCAAGCTACAGGTTGCGGGAACGCTCACGATCAACGGCACGATCACCATGAACGGCGGCTCCTACGGCAGCAGTGGGTCGGGCGGGAGTATCTGGCTCATTGCGGACACGCTTGCCGGCTCCGGCACGATACGGGCCAACGGCGGCAGCGGCTACGGCGCGGCCGCAGGTGGCGGCAGGATTTCACTCGAGTATGGAACGTCAACTTTCACGGGGAACGTGACACTGTTCGGCTATCACCCGGGAACACTGTGGGAGCCGAAGCGCTTCCAAGCCCTCAAGGGCGCGCCGGGCAGCCCCGTGAACATGGATATCCGCTCGCATTACCAGTATTTTTTACGGAACTGGGAACCAATTACTGGAATTTGACGCTTTCAAATTCTTATGTTTTTTTTCACAATGGCGCGTTCAAGATCACCAATATCGCGATGTACAACAACGCGCAGCTCCGGTTTGACGTCAACGAGAGTGGCTCAACCGGTCAGACCGGCAGAAATGATATAGCAGTGGGCGGCAGCTTGTTCTTGAGAGATTCGATATTCGCCGCCGCCGACGGCGACTTCCAGCTCTCCAGCCTGTTCCTTACGAATATAACAACAACGGCCTCTTCGCTCTATCTCCCGCCGCGCACGCATCAACTTGAGCAACTGTATGTCGGCACCAACTGTTTTTTCTATCCGTGCTATCCGAGGGGCGATACCAATGCGATCAATCCCGATTCCGGCGGAACGGCTGCGGTCCGGCACGGGCAGGGTGCTGAAATAACGGTGTCGAACGATGTTGTCATTCACGGGACGATCAATCTGAATGAATATGGATTTGCACCGTACAGCGGACCGGGCACCGGCAACCAGGCGGCCCACGGAGGCGCGGGCACCGTGGCCGCGCCGCTCTACGGGAACCTCATTCGGCCCACGGCTTTAGGCTCCGGAGGAGTGAACTGGGGCGGGGTTATGCTATCCGGTGGAGGAGCGGTCAAACTGGACGTCAGGGGCGCCCTGACCGTTGCGGGGCTCATAACGGCGAATGGCGGCTCCTACGGCAGCAGCGGGTCGGGCGGAAGCATATGGATTGTCGCCGACACTTTTGCCGGCTCCGGCACGATACAGGCCAACGGCGGCGTGCGCACTACTTCAGCCTCCGGCGGCGGGCGAGTGGCGCTTGAATATGAATCGTCTGCTTATTCCGGTACGATCAACGTCCTGGGATATGTCACTAACACTTTTGGAACCGTCTTCCGGTGCGCGGGCCTGCAGCGCGATGATACCGTGATGCTGGATAGCAAGTTCGCCTACAGGAACGGCAACGTGGGTACCAACGGCCTGTGGCTGGCCCGCGAGATACTAATCTGGAAAACGAAACAGCCCAAGCTGGAGTGGACTGATCTCTCGACCGATCTTTCTAATATCCCGCTCGCCAATATTGCCACGAACACTCTTTCCGGACTGCCATTAAACGCGCGAATGAGGGTTTTCAGGAATGATGTGGAATTGTACACCATCAATTCCGGAACTAACGGAGCCATTACATTCGCCGTGGAGCTGGACGGAACCACAACCGTCCGGGTGATGGGCCCTTCGGGCGGAGCGGTTTTTTCGTTATGGTAGACGGAAGCCGATGAAAAATGTTCTTTCCATTTTCAAGCGGATATTCGGCGGAGGGAACCATACTGAACGCCGTGGCAATCCGATAATATCGCTCTCGAAAATGTCCCGGCAACAGCGACGTGTTTTTCTCAAAGGTTACAGCGGGGACTGGCGCCTTGACACGGACGAGTCAAAAGGCGTTCCTGCTCCATCCATTGAGAAAGCGTGGCCTCGAGACGCCGTTCTCGTGAACCTGGTTCCGCCCGACCGGATTGAAGCCGGTTCCGTTCCGTTCAACATTGTGGTGGGCCGCCGCAGGAGCCGTCGTGAGTATCCCGGCACACCGTTCAGCAACGAGGAGTTGAGTTTTCTCCTCTGGTGCACACAGGGCATATCGGAGACGGTTCGCGACGACAGCGGCGGCATTGCCGCCAATTTAAAAACGGTTCCATCCGGCGGCGCCCGCCATCCTTTTGAAACCTATGTTTTCATACGCAATGTCGAGAAGATCGGACCGGGCCTGTACAGATATCTTCCCGCCGAACACAAGCTCATGCTGCTTCACGAAGATGACGATTTGGCTGCGAAACTGGTGACGGCGTGCTATGGCCAGGAATTCGTGGGCGAGGCAGCCGCGGTGTTCATATGGTCAGCTTTTCCCCGGAGGACGGAATGGAAATACGGATGTATCGCTCACAAACTCGTAGCTATTGAAGCCGGTCACGTCTGCCAGAACCTCTATCTTGCAGCCGAATCCATTGGAGCCGGGGTATGCGCGATAAGCGGATATGATCAGGGCACGGTTGATCGGCTTTTGGAACTCGACGGAGACGAGGAATTTGTGGTATATATCGCCTCCGTTGGAAAGTGATATCTCAATGGACATCAGATTTATCTTATACGTCCTGGGAAAACTCCTGATGCTGCTTGCGGGTGTCATGTGCATTCCGGCCGGGATAGCCATCCTGGAGATCGGAGGAGACAAGATGGCTGATATCGTGGCGCATGAAAACGTGGCCGGTTTCATAGTCGCCGTATTCTCGTCATACCTCGCAGGCACCATACTCTCGGTAATAGGCGCGCGGAAGATGCACGAGAACAGCGTGCGCGAAGGCTTTGCGATCGTGACATTCGGCTGGATAGCGCTGACGCTGTTCGGCTCAATTCCACTGTTCGTGTATTTCCTTCTCCATTCCTGCGGTTCCGGGGCCAGCCAGATTTTCACATGCTTCACCAACGCTTTTTTTGAGAATATGAGCGGTTTCACGGGAACGGGATCAACCATTCTCACTGATATCGAGGCGCTTCCAAAAGGACTTCTCTTCTGGCGCAGCCTCACACAATGGCTCGGCGGAATGGGCGTCGTAACCCTGGCTCTCGCCATCTTCCCGGTATTTGGAGTCGCTGCTTACCAGATGTTTCGCAGCGAAACGCCCGGACCCGAGAAAGAGAGGTTGACTCCCCAGCTCGCGCAAACGGCTAAAGTGCTCTGGGGCGTCTACGTACTTTTGACAGGCGTACAGACTATTTTACTGCTTTTTGGCGGAATGTCGCTGTTCGATTCTGTTTGCCATTCCTTCACCACAATGGCCACCGGGGGCTTCTCGACCCGAAACCTGTCCGTCGGCGCTTTCAACAGCGCGTATATTGACTGGATTGTGATATGTTTCATGTTCCTGGCGGGGATTAATTTTATGATTCATTACCGAGTTCTGTTCGGACGGACCTTGCGTCCGTTCGTTCAAAACAGGGAGTTCCTTTTCTATGCGGGAATGATACTCGCGAGCTTTTTGGTCGTATTATTCCTGCTCCACGGCGGGGGCATCTCGACGCCGGAGGAAGCGCGTTTGAGCTTTCGCAGCAGGCACCCATCGGACACCGCGCTGTTGGAAAAGAGCATCATCGAGGAGTCCAGGATAGCGCGCTTTCAAGACATGGCCCGGCACGCTGCGTTCCAGGTGGTCTCGATGACGACTACGACCGGATTCTGCACGGCTGATTTCGATATGTGGCCGAACTTTGTGCGGTTCACGCTAGTGATGCTGATGTTCGTCGGCGGGTGCGCGGGCTCGACCTCGGGCGGGATCAAGACGGTGCGGATACTCGTTGTTCTCAAGGCCGCCTGGCACGAAGTGAAGACCATGATTCAGCCGAGATTGATCGCTCCCATCAAGATCGCCGGGCAACCGGTGGATGAGAATATCGTCTCCAATATCGTAGGATTCGTGATTCTGTTCCTTCTGCTCTTCGTAGTGCTCTCGGCAGTCATGTGTCTTGTTGTTCCCGACATGGTCACAGCAATCACGGCGGTTGTGGCAAGCATGAGCAACATTGGACCGGGTCTCTCAGGCGTGGGCGCCATGGAGACATACGCCTGGATTCCCGTCGAGGGCAAGTGGGTGCTGATAGGCGCGATGCTCCTGGGCCGGCTCGAAATCTTCACGGTTCTTATCGCGTTCGCGCCAAGGTCCTATAGAAAATAGGATCTCACTCCGCGGGCACAAACCAGACTTCAACTTTTTTCTTTTGCAGGCCCCAGTTCACAGCCGCTCTGTGCGACCGGAAAAAAAGGTCTATGTGCTCGCCCTTGATCGCCCCGCCCCGGTCCTCGACTCGCCCGTAGCCGTAGCCCGGGATGTACATAATCGTCCCGAACTGGTAGCGGGTGGTGTCCGCCGCTATCGTGCCGACCATTGCTTTTGACCCGCTCGCGGTCACTCCAACTTCTTTGCGCTCGCCCTTGTTTGGTCCGCTGGAGTAGACCGGGCGGCCATACCACGTTCGATGCCAGCCGGTGCACTTCCCGCACTTGCAGTACCCGGTGACGATCATTGTGCGCTCGACGGGTTTCGCTCCGGCGGGCGGCTTGATGCTCGAACAGCCGCAGAGGAGAAGGCAGGGACAGATAATCCGGACGGACAGCCTTGCCATTGATGAAAACTGCGCCATAAAGGACATGAAGAGCACGAAGGCAATTCGATACTTCATGGCCTTCAAGTTCTTCGTGGTGAATATTTCGTTATCTCCGTTTCCTTCTGTTTGAAAATCTTCTTCTCATTCAAAACTTTTAGCGCAAAACGCGGATCAGGATGGCGGCCACGACTATGATAACGAGGACCACCAGCCATGTAGGCGGTCTGCTCATACAGCACCAGCATTCCCCGTTGTCATCTCCCGGCTCCGCTGCCGGCGCCCGCATGTAGTCCCTGTCAGAAAGTCCCATTGCAAGGCCCCCTCGACTCACAGATGGGCAAGCGCCGCCTTGCAGCTCATCCGCGCGCTTTCAAGCGCAGGCCGCTTGCACACATCCTGCTCGACGATAATCCACTCCGCACCGGACTCCCGGGCCGCCTTGTAGATGGCTGACAGGTCCATCAGGCCCTGTCCGACCTCGGTGAATGAGCCATCGGCACGATCCATGTCCTTTAGGTGCACTTGCGGAACGCGGCCCTTGTAGCGCCGTATGTACTCAACTGGATCCTCGCCGCCCTTCTTGATCCAGTACGTATCCAACTCAAAGGTCGGGCGGGCAGCGCCCGCCGCGTTGAAAAGCATGTCCTCCGCCGTGACCCCGTCAATTCGCGTTAATTCCTGCGCGTGGTTATGATACGTGAAAACACAGCCCTTTGAGGCCGCCACGGAGGCGGCTTTCACGCACTTCTGGATGATGGCCTTCCAGTCTTTCGCCACCTCGCCGCAGAGGCTCGTGGTGACGTAGGGACACCCGAGCCCGGCAGCGTAGCGGTAGGCCGCACTGCTGGGGTCCAGAATGGCATCCAACGACACATGCTGCCCAGCAGCAACAAGGCCGAGATCCTTCAGAAAAGAACTCAGTTGTGCGGGTTCCATATCCCCGTAGAGGCCCGCGAACTCGACCCCGTTATACCCCATCTTCGCCAGTTCCTTAACTGTGCCGACAAAATCGCTCTTGCAGTTCTCACGCACCGTATAAAGCTGGATTCCAAGTTTCATCTTTCCTCCCGGTTATTGTTGATTCAAAACGATTTTGTAACTACTCAGCTTGCGTGTGATTTGACGGCCGCACAAGGCCCCGACTCTCCGGGAGGTCGGGGCGGCCCTACCAGAAATTCCAAAGGTAGGGCGGGCCTGTCCCGCCGATCTCTGATGCAACCAGCTGAGTAGTTACGCAATTCATAAAATTTGTACCATGGTCCCCCTGAAAAAAGCCAGCTTATTCCATCTCACATCACGGACCTGTCAGCTCGAAGGCGATCGTTATGTCCTCGTGCTCACCGCACTCCGCCGGAAGCGGCGACATACGGGCTACCGATTCAAGCGCCGCCATAACAGACTCATCCATTGCGCTGTCCCCGGAGGGCTTCGTTATAGTCCGCTGTGTCACCTGGCCATCGCGCCGCACGCGGATCCGCGCCTCCGTGACGGGCGCTCCAGCAAGGTCCCGCGGCTGGTGCCAGGCGTTGTGAAGTGCCATTCTAATCCCCGCAAGGTAACGTGTGAAATCATCTCTTGCGCCAACCGGACGCGGCGGCGGATTGTCCGCTTTCAGGTTCTTGAGGATATCCTGCGCAGTCAGCGGAGGCTGCAACGGGTTCGGATTCCTCGTCACGATCTTTCGGCTGATTTCTATTTCCCGCTTCGGCTTCGGAGCCGGGTCCGGCGACGGCGCGGGTGGTGGCGCGGGCGGCACGGGCGCGGGCGGCACGGGCGCGGGCTTTACGACGTCGGCCGGCGTAGAAACATCTTCCGGTGGCATCACCTGGAAATCAATGAACGTGGTTATTTCGCGCGGTATACGCCGCGTCCGGCAGGAATAAAGAGAGAAGGCCAGCAGCGAGACTATTAACAGCACATGCGCAGCGGCGCTGAAAATCATGTTCCGGCCAAATGCTGTTTTCATCGAGCGCCCAATCTATTCACCCTGCGTTACAAGGGCCATCTTGGTGATGCGAGCCTCGTGCAGAATTCGCATCACGTCCACTACCTGGCCGTACTTGAGGCCGCGGTCGGCGCGCACGAACACCGTGCCCTCCGGGTCGGTGGTCCGGAACAGAATAAGTTCCGTTGCAAGTTGTTCCGGGGATATCGGCGCGTTATCGAGGAACAGAGCGCCCTCGAGGTTGAGCGTCACAGTGCGCGACTGCACCGGTTGAAGCTGGTCGGTCGTAGCTTCCGGCAGGTTCACGTGAATACCCTGTTCCATCAGCGGATAGGTGATGAGGAAAGTAACCAGGAGCAGCATGGAGAGATCAATCAGCGGGGTATAGCTGATTTCCGAAAGCTCTTTCAGAGCCGCAAGCGAGGATCGTCGCGCCATTCCATTCACTCCCCAAGAAACTGCCGCTCGATGTCCGCCATAAGCTCCTGGACAAACCGCTCGGTGAGAAGCGTTAGACGGCGAATTTTGCCCACGAGCATGTTATACCCAATCATTGAGGGAAGAGCGACAACCAGTCCGACGACAGTGGTGAGCAGCGCGCCCGAAACGCCGGGCGCGACTGCTGACATCGTGGCGGTTCCGGCCCTGGCCAGCCCCCCGAAAGCATCCATCACACCCCATACCGTTCCGAGCAGACCGAGAAAAGGAGCCGCGGTAGCGGCCATCGAAAGAATACCCATGTGCGTTTCAAGATCCAACATCCGTTCCGCAAGTAATTGATCCGAGAGATTGCGGATTGACTTGAGCTCGTATTCCTTCAGCATCCGCCCCATGCCGGCCCCCTCGCCCCGGAAAGCCGCCAAATCATCATCGGATATTCGCGCCGCCTTCTTGACATTTCTGCAGATATCCAGGTAGACCGCGTACGGCGGGCTCGGCGGCTGTTTTGCTCCCTTTATTAACAAAGCCAGAGGTTGTTTCGAGATCTTGTAGGCCGCCGTGAACCGACCTGAATTCAGCAGGGCCGCCCTGAGCTCGGCGAATTTCGTCAACATGATAGACCACGCGAAAACGGAGCCCACCAACAGGATCAAAACAAGAATCTTGCCGCTGGCATTCGACTCCAGGAACGCCTCAATTACGTTCGCCATCGGGAACAGATAAGGAGAGAACAAAATGTTTATCATTTCATCACTTCCAAAAATCTTCTTCTTTCAATCTGGGTAATTGCTCAGATATGCTCCGAACAGGTTGTAGATACGAGCCCTTTGCGCCAGGATATCGTACCTTGGGCAGATCCGCCTGTGGCGGAAAATCCTGGCCTACATCTTTCCGTGTTGTAGGCCACCATTGTCCGCCACCCGCCTGCGCTTGCGACACAGGCTGACGGATCTTCGATATGGTGGCGAAACCTCCCCTATTACCAATTTGGAACTCAGGAAGGCAGGAAGAGGGAAACACCTTCCTGCAACCACTGTCTCTTCATGAGTTCCTGATTCGTCTTGCGAACTTCAAGATTCGTGATATGCCCCGAGAAGCGCCACGATGTTCGCCAGGGGCGTATCTGCCTGAACGTTGTGCGAGGTGCAGAAGATATATCCGCCAATCTTTCTGAACAGATCCGCCATCCGGGCGACTTCGCGCCGAACATCTTCCGCGCTCCCGAAAGGCATCGTCTTCTGAACGCTTATTCCGCCATGAAAACAGAGCCTGTCTCCAAAGGCGGCTTGTAAGTTGACAATATCCATATCCTTTGCCTCAGGCTGAAGCGACTGAAGAATATCAAGTCCGGATTCTATCATATCAGGTATCAGCCCGGCAACTGATCCACAGGTGTGGTGCATCGCCTTGGCGCCGTGCGATTTTACCAGTCCTATATATTCCTCAAAACCGGGTTTGAGGAATTCGCGCCACATTTCCGGCGATAGAAGCAAACCGTTCTGTGTGCCAAAATCGTCGCCGGTCAGCACTATATCAATCTTACCCCGAGCTGCACGCAATATTCTCTCGATATAGGTTGAGTAGAAATTCTTTATGCGCAGGAATATCGTCTCTGCTATTTCCTGCTGCATGGCAAGATCAATCAGAATCTGCTCGACACCGCGGAGGTACATTGCCGGCTTCAACTGCGCGATGCGATTCAGCCTGTCGCCCATAAAGACCGAAACCCGGCCCGCCGCATGAACCTCGTCGCATTGTTTCTCTATGCACTCGTAATCAAACCAGTCTGCGGACGGCCAATGCCCGTAATTCTCTATTTCCGCCGCAGTGCCGGCATCAGCCAGGGGTGAAGTCTTAACCTCGCTGTAGACCTCGCCGCCGCCCGCCGCGCCTGTTCCCACATTTGTACGTCTCACTCCCCAGATATCGGAGTCCGGCTCAAGCCGCGGGCCTTTATATACCGGCCCCTCGATATAGCGCAGGTCAACGTCATGCTTATCGAGAAACGTAGTGAAATTCATGCTCAACGATTTCTCGATCATGAGCCTGGTCGCGGACGATGCCCAAAAATCAATTGGAAGCCTGTCTGCCGGCTTGTGAGCTAGAGATAATGATGTCCGCTCACGGGAATTCATGAAGTTCTTTCAAAAGGATTAGGAGTTGCTCTCCGGGACATCTACGAGTCAACGCGCAGCGGCATAACAACATACAGGAAAGGAATGTCGCACTTGATCACTATGGGGCTTGTGTCGTCAATTATCTCCAGATACACTTCGTCGCTGGTGAGATTCTTAAGCGGATCCATCACAAAATCAGGATTAAACGCCGCTGTTATCTCTTTGCCGGAATATTTTACAGGAACCACTTCGTAGGCTTCCCCCACTTCCGGATTAATGGCCGATATCTGTATCTCGTTGATTAGAAAACGCGTTTTTACCGAAGGATATTTCTCGCTTGTCATAAGATGTGCACGCCTTAGAGCCGCGAGCATTTCCTCTCTCTCCACGGTGATCCTCTCCTCAAAATGGCTGGGAATCACCTGCTGGTAATTGGGGTATTCACCTTCTATCAGTTTTGAGATGAGTCTTATATTATTCGTTTCAAACATAACCCTCTTCGGCTCCATCCTGACAGTCAACTTTCCCTCGTTTCCAAGGCAGCGGATAAGTTCATTTACTGCTTTGGTGGGAACCACAACATCTCCCTCAACGTCCTTGAGTATATCGAGCTCCTGTTCGACCACGGCAAGCCTTCTACCATCCGTCGCAACTGCCGTTATTTTCTGATCTCTAAGCCTGAGAAAAACCCCGTTTAAAATCGCCCTCGTCTGCTCATCAGACACGGCGTACACGGTCTTTGACAACATTTGTTTAAAAATTTCCTGTTCAATTGAAAAAGCCTTATCTTCCCGGATTTCCCCAACCTTAGGAAAATCATCGGCGGCAAATCCGAACAATTTGCTTGACGAAGCCCCGCAACGTATCTGTGCAACGTGCTTCTCGTCTATTTCCACCGTAACCTGTCTGTCGGAAAGTTCTCTCACCAGACCGAAGAGCCTGCGCGCCGGCAAAGTGCTTGTTCCCTTTTTCTGGACCTCAGCCTCAACCATACAATTAAGCGTAATCAACGAATCCGTGGCCGTGAGATGAAGATTATCCTTTTCACACGTCAGCAGGACATTGTTCAACACCGACTGTGTGGGATTGGATTCTAATACCGACTGTATCTTTTGAAGAGCATTAACGAACAGCATCCTGTCGATATTGAATTTCATAATTTTACCTTTCTCTTTCTCTTATTCCGGCTACCTGTGAACACCCTACTCTTATCTCTCTTATATATTTAAAAA
>CAYWJE010000085.1:0-12832 GCA_964458525.1 uncultured Verrucomicrobiota bacterium | reverse complement strand
CGCTGAACCGCTGAACCGCTGAACCGCTGAACCGCTGAACCGCTGAACCGCTGAACCGCTGAATTATCATGGCCCACATCCATTCCTTTCATGAACATATTTCAGCAGGATGTTTGATCACAGTGATCAAGAAGTCAATACATATTTTCTATACATATTGTTTATTAAAAACACATATCGAACTTGCCGAAAATCATAAACTCAATTAATATTCCCCCGGCATCGCGCGGGTCTCGGCGAGCGAGAAGACCGGACCGTCCACGCACACGTAGCTCTTGCCTATGTTGCACCTGCCGCACTTGCCGATCCCGCACTTCATGCGCATTTCGAAGGAGAGGAACGTGTCCTCCGGAGCGAAGTTGAGCTTGGTCAACTCCGGGATGGTGAATTTGAGCATTATGGGCGGGCCGCATATGAAACAAATGGCGTCCTTCGCTGAAGGCTTGACGGCGGCGACAACCGCCGGAACAAAACCCACCCTGCCCTTCCATGACTTCTCTCCGTTATCAACGGTGAGGTGCACCTTGATGTCCTGTCTCTTCGCCCACTCGAGGAATTCGCCCTTGTAGCAAAGCTCACCCGGGCTCCGGGCGCCGTAGATCACCGTGATGTCGCCGACGGTCGGGCGTATGTCGGGATGCAACAAATAGCGGATCATGGCCCGAAGCGTGGTGACTGCGAAGCCGCCGCTGATGATGACCACGTTCTTGCCCGGCAGCTTCTCGATCGGATAGCCGTTGCCCATGGGCCCGCGCAGGCCCATCCTGTCCCCCTTCTGCAGGTCGTGCAGGGCGGTGGTCACCACCCCCGAGGGATAGCGCTTGACCGTGAATTCCACGTAATCACGGTCGAGCGGGGATGACGCTATGCCGACGGGCGATTCCCCCACCCCGAGCACGGACAGCTCCGCGAACTGGCCCACCCGGAAATCGAACTTCTTCCTGTCCTCCGGGTTCTCGAATTTGAACCGGAACGTGCGGATGTCGCACGCGTCATTTTCAACGGTCACGGCATCAACGACAACCGGGTACGGTATGTATGGATTATTCACAGGGCTTCTCCCGGATCTGTTCCAATATGCTGCGCAGGTCGTTGTTCGCGGGACAGCACGCAACGCAGCGTCCGCACCCGACGCAGAACGGGATCTTGAACTTTTCCACGCCGTAGCAGAACTTGTGCATTATCCGCTGGCGGATGCGTTCTTTCTGGGACCCGCGCGGGTTGTGGCCGGAGGCGTGCCTGGTGAAGAGCTCGAACTGGCACGTGTCCCACACGCGGACGCGGGCGCCTTCACTGCCCTGCCGCTGCTCCTGGATGTCGAAGCAGTGGCAGGTGGGACACAGGAACGCGCAAATCCCGCAGCCCACGCACTTCTCGTGGATGGCGTCCCACAGGTCGGAGTCGAACATCTTGTCCAGCTTTCCGGCAAGCTGTTCATGATCAAAATCATGCTTCACCTTTGCCGCGGATTCCTTCCTGATTTCAGCAGCGAGATCGAGCTCCTTTGCATCAGCCGAGCGGAACCCGCAATAAACCTGCTCCAGCTCGCGGCCCTTGTCCGTTATAATCTCCAGCGCGAACCGCTCTTCGTCAAGCGGCACGAGGAACAGGTCGCAGCCGGAGTTGTCCATGGGATCAATGCCCATATCGAGGAAAAAAGCCGTCGGCACGTCGGCAAGCGAGCCGCGTCCGATAATCGTGGTGGCCGCACGCCGCGCAAGATAGGGCTGGTCGGGCGCGGGCTCAGCGGAGAACACGGCATCGAGCACGCCTATCGCCCTCACGTCACACGGGTGCAGACCGAGCAGCGCCTGCTTCTCGGGCGCGGGAGGCGGAACAATCTCCTCCCGGCCCTTCCCTGTGCTGTAATGAAAAAGCACTTCCGAACGCGGCAGCAGCGCCTGCTTGGCCGTCGAGCGGGGAATAATGCATGAGAGATCAAGCTGTTCCGCCGACTCCAGCCACTCGAACCAGCAGACTCCATCGCGCCGCACGGGCGCCATGATCTTCATTTGCTGCATCAGGTCGGCGGCAAATGCGGCCATTTCAGATGCGGGTATTATTCTCGTTTCCACCGGAACCCCATATTTTGTGTTACACATAACGGCGGAGACCGCCGTCTCCACTCGCTACATTACGAAATCGTTGGGATCATCCTGCTTAAAACACGAGAGCGGCGGCGCGCCATCAGCATCCATGCCGGCCTCAAAGCCGTATTCCTTCTTCACCAGCTCGCGCAGGAAATCGTTATACAGCCGCAGGTCCACCCCCTGCGGACAGGCGCGCACGCAGGCGCCGCAGCCAGTGCAGCGTCCTCCCAGGTGCATGAACCTCAACAGGTGAAAGAACATAGCGTCCGCCGGGTCGTCTGTCCTGCCCGCAAGCTGCGGTTTGGCGATATCCGCGAAACACTCCTTGCAGTAGCAGGCCGGACAGAAGTTACGGCATGCGTAGCAGAGAATACACTTCTTCATCTCCTGCTCGAATTTCTGCCATCTTTCGTCTCGCGATAGATTTCTCGCGGCCTCCACGTCCTCCGATTCCGCCGGAGCGTCGGGCTGTTCAACCGGGTCGGCGACAAGGTAATCAGCGATAACCGGGTTGTGCGCAGGGCATTTCCGGCAGTCCGGGTAAATAACGTTGTCCAGCGGCACGACCTTTTCAGCCCCGCCGATTACTGCGTGGACGCGGCCGTCCTTGATCGCCGCGCTTTCAATCGCGTCACAACCGAGCGCCCGCGACAGGACATGACGATCAATCACTCCCCCACAGGGCGCACCGAGAACGATCACGTTTTCCCTGTCAACCTGCTTCTCCTGGATAAGACCCACAAGCGAACGCGAATCACAGCCCTTGACGACGATGGCCACCTTCTTTCCCTTGAACTTATGGAGCAGATTCACGAGGTTCATCGAGCAGCGCGCATCGAAGATCAGCTTGCTGATCTCCGCGTTCGCCGCGCCGGGCTCCTCCTTCCGCGCGCGGATGATCAGCGGCGCTGCGGAGAGCGGCAAGGTGCCGGCCTCGTAGCCTATCAGCACTTCCGCCTTCCCGGAGGACAGAAGTTCATTCGCGATGTTTTTCAAATCTACCCTGGCGCTCATGTCAAAGTTCCTTCACCATCGTTGTCATTTAGCGATCTGAAGAAGAGAATGTTCGGATCTTCGCCGCCCGCTCGCTACGCTTGCTCAAGACGCCAAGATCGCCAAGTCTGGAATTTTATCTGCGGGGTTCACCGCGGATAAAAGACTCGCTTTTCCTCTGCCGTTTACCCGGCAGAGGAAAAATATCTTTACTTTGCGTCCTTCGCGTCCTGGCGGTTCAATTCTCCCTATGCTCTTCGGATATCTTAACACTTACTCACCATCTGCCTGCAACAGAGATCGGCGGGACAGGCTGTCCCGCCCTACCATTCTCATTGATGGTAGGGCCGCCCCGACCTCCCGGAGAGTCGGGGCCTGTGCGGTCGTCAAAAACAGCATGACCTAAGTAGTTATCTCAACACTCCCTCACCATCTGCCTGTTTGGTCCAAGCTTCCGCACCTTCTCCGTGACCTCTTTCATAACCTCCGCGAACCTGCCGCCTTCGGCGGCCGACACCCAGGAGAACTGGACCCGGCCATCCTCAATGCCCGCAAAGTCCAACAGATTTTTAAGCATATGAAACTTCCGCCGCGCGTGATAGTTGCCGGTGAGATAATGGCAGTCACCCGGGTGGCAGCCGGAGACGAGCACACCGTCATAGCCCTGGTAAAGGGCCTTCAAAATAAAGGCGGGGTTCACCCTTCCCGAACAGGGAACTCTGATGATCCTGATGTTAGGCGGGTACTGGAACCGGCTGACGCCGGCAAGGTCCGCGCCAGCGTACGAACACCAGGTGCACAGAAAGGCCAGTATCCTCGGTTGCCAGTCTACGGATTTCTCTTTCATAATGCCATTATCTCCGCAATCACCTGCTCCTCGGTGCTTCCTTTTAATACAATCGCATTAGAGCGGCAGCTCGACGCGCAAACTCCGCAGCCCTTGCACAGCGCCAGATTGACCATCGGAAGCAGCCGTTCCTCCCTGCCCACATGCTGAAGTTCCATACTGATGGCGCTAAACGCACAGAGCTTCTCGCACAGTCCGCATGCCATGCACCTCTCCACGTTGACCGTGCTCACCGTGCCGTGCGCCTCAAGTTCCTTCTTCGACAACAGAACGCACGCACGCGAAGCGGCAGCCAGCGCCTGAGCCAGTGATTCATCAACCGCCTTCGGCCCGTGCGCCAGCCCGGCCACGTAGACGCCTTCGGTCGCGAACTCCACAGGCCTCAACTTGGCGTGCGCCTCCATGAAAAAGCCGTCCTGATTGATCGGAACCTTCAGTTGCTTAGCCAGCACGTCATTCGCATCGGCGTCCGCCACTAATCCCGTGCTGAGCACCACGTAATCGGCATTCAAATCCACCTGCTGGCCGAGAACCGGATCCTTGAACACGACGGACGGACCGGCTCCCTTTTCGAAGACCACCTCCGGCTTGTTCTCCGGGTCGAACCGCGTGAAAATGACACCCTTATCCCGGGCTTCCGCGTAGTACAGCTCTCGCTCGCCGTAGGTCCGGATATCCCTGTACAGAACATGGATCTCGGTGTCGGGCAGCAGGTCCCTGGCGCGGATCGCGTTCTGGATCGCGCGCGTGCAGCATACCCTGCTACAGTATTGACGCGGCTCCTCGCGCGACCCCACGCATTGAATCATTACGATACTCCGCGGTTTCCGCGGAAACCCCTTTTTAAGCAGTCTGCTAAACTCCAACTGGGTCACGACCCTCCGGCTTCGACCGTAGCCATACTCGTTGTTTGGCTGGTACTCGTCAGCGCCCGTAGCCACGAGGATCACGCCATGCTTGAAAGCAATGTCATTCGAGAGAATCGTCTCGTAGTTGCCCACAAAGCCCCTCACCTCGCGAACCACAGTTCCCATATGAACGCTGATGCGCGGGTGGTTCACTGTCCTCTTCACCAGTGATTTCAGCATCACCTGAAGGTCCTGGCCACCCGGCATACAGTCGAGATCCCGCAGGTGACCGCCAAGCGTCCTGCTCTTTTCGACCAGACACACGTCGAAGCCCTGATCGGCAATAGCCAGCGCGCCCGTCATGCCGGTCAGTCCGCCGCCTATCACGAGCGCGGAATGCGTCATCGGCAGAAACACCGATGCGAGCGGCTCGGCCAGCCGGGCCCGGGCCACCGCCATTTGAACAAGGTCCCGCGCTTTTGCAGTAGCCGCCTCCGGCTCATTCTGATGCACCCAGGCGCACTGATCACGTATGTTGGCCATGGCGAAAAGGTGAGGATTCAGGCCCGCCTCTTTCAAAGTTTCCTGGAAAAGCGCCTCGTGCGTTCGCGGCGAACAGGACGCCACGACAACCCGGTTGAGATCCTGCTCCGCGATCACCTGGCGGATGTGATCCTGCGTATCCTGAGAGCAGGTGTAGATATTCTCCTCCGCGTAAACCACGCCCTTAAGCGTCCTCGCGAAGGATGTCACGTCCGGCACGTCAACCACGCCTCCGATATTGATGCCGCAGTGGCACACAAACACCCCCACGCGCACGGGGTCGCGCGAGACATCCCGCTCGACCGGGTACTCTTTCTCCTTCGTGAGGGTTCCACGCGCCGATTGCAGAAGAATGCCCGCCTCGCACGCGGCAGCACTGGCCTGCGTGACTGTTTCGGGAATATCCTTTGGACCCGATGCCGCGCCGCCGACAAATACGCCCGGCCGCGACGTACGCAGCGGCTGCGCGGGGTCGGTCCAGATGAACCCGTGCTGATTGGTCCGCACGCCCAGCCCGCGCGCGAGCGCAGCCGTCCGATCGCCCGGCTCGAGCCCTACCGACAGCACAACCATGTCGAACCGCTCCTCAGCGACGGCGCCGGACTCCGCGGCGTACTTCACCGCGAGCTGCGATTCGCCGGCGGCACGGGAAACATCGCTGACGCGGGCGCGGACGAATTTCACGCCGTACTCGCTCTTCGCCCGCTCATAGTAGCGCTCGAAATCCTTGCCGAACGCGCGTATATCCATGAAGAAGATGGTGACATCGAGCCCCTTGAGGTGCTCCTTGGCAACCACGGCCTCCTTGATGGCATACATGCAGCACACGGAAGAACAATATCTGTTACGGCACGAGATGTCGCGCGAGCCTATACATTGCAGGAACGCGATTTTTTTCGGCTCGGCACCGTCCGACCTCCTGCGCACATGCCCGGAGAACGGACCGGATGCGGAGAGTATCCTCTCGAACTCCATGCTGGTGACCACGTCCGGGTAGCGGCTGTAGCCGAAATCGTACTCGCCGCGCGCAATGAACTCGTGGAACCCCGGCACGACCACCACGGCGCCGACGTCCAGCTTCTCATCACTGTCCTGATCATCGTAATTGATGGCCGACGCCTTGCACACTTTCTCGCACACGCCGCAGCCGCCCGTGTTCAGGCGCAGACACGCATCCCTGTTGATTGCAGGAACGTTTGGCAGCGCCTGCGGGAAGGGCCGGTCAATCGCGCCGCGCGCGCGCAGGTCTGCGTCGAATTCCGAGAGCAGTTCCCTGGGAGTCCGCCCGGAAATTCTCGCCAGATCCAACAGCCGGGAGCCGGTCGGGCACACGAAAACGCACGCGCCGCAGAGTATGCAATCGGCGCTCGCCTCGTCGAACGGGGTGCCCACCTTACGGTTCGTGCCGCGGCCCGTAAAGCTTATAGCCTGCTTTCCGCTCAGCTCCGCGCAGGCACGGACGCAGAGGCCGCAGCGTATGCAGTCGCTCGCCTGGTCCGGCTCCAGCCGGCCGGGCTTCACGCCAAGTTTTTCCGCCATCTCCATCACAGGCTCGGAATTCGGACACGACGCGAGGATGAGCTCCATGGCCAGCCGCCGGAGCCTCGTGAGGCGATCAGACTTCGTGATGATCTCCGTTCCATCCAGCGCCGGAAGAGTGCAGGAGGCGGTCACCTTACTTTTCCCTTTACGAACGGTCTCAACCAGACAGAGCCTGCACGCGCCGTAGTCGGAGAGAAACTTGTTGTGGCAGAGGCTGGGTATCCAGATATCGTTGGCCAGCGCGGTATCGAGGACGCTTGCGCCCTCCGCCGCCTCGAACGATTTTCCATCTATGATCACAACACCCATCAATGTTCTCCCTGAGACGAATTCACCACAGAGACACGGAGACACGGAGACAAGAGAAGATGAGATTTTGTCAAACTGGAGAGCAGCGAAACGCTGCACTCCAGTTTGACAAAACTGTCTGCATGTAGGAGAAAGAGGAGGGGTTTCATAATACCATTCGTTTCAGTCCCTGTTTAAGCGTTGGCACATTGAAATTAATCAACAGCCCAACTCGACACTTCGTCAGTTTCATATAAGTCAGAAGCTGTGCCTCATGAATCGCCTCAAGCTGAACGACCGATTTCAGCTCCACAACAACCTTATCCTGAACAACGAAATCAAGTCGTAGATCGTTTCCAACCTGCTCGCCTTTATACATTAACGGCAGATTTAGCTGGTTCGTAAAAGATAAATTTCGCAGTCGAAACTCAACACAAAGACTCTTTTCGTAGATTTCCTCGTATAATCCAGGACCCCAGGTTCTATGGACTTCAATAGCCGCACCAATAATTTGCTCGGTCAGATCATCGTCCAGCATGAAAAATCAATCCTCCTGTTATTCTCCCATAACAAACCTTTGATTGAATTTGTCCCGACTTCGCATGAAGTCGGGACAAATTCAATCAATCTCTGCTCCGTGCCTCCGTGTCTCCGTGGTGAACACCTTTGGACACTTGAAGTCAGATAACCCTAACAGCATCAAACTTACAAACTTCCAGACACTGTCCGCACTTGACGCACAGCGTCTGGTCAATAACATGCGGCTCCTTGCGCGCTCCGGAAATCGCCGACACCGGGCAGCGTTTCGCGCAGACCGTGCAGCCCGTGCATTTTTCCGCCGCGATCTCATAATGGAGAAGATTCCTGCAGACTTTCGCGGGGCACTTCCGGTCCCTGATATGCGCCTCGTATTCACCGCGAAAGTGGCGCAGTGTCGAAAGCACCGGATTCGGCGCCGAGGTGCCCAGCCCACAGAGTGAGGCGCTCTTTATCACGTCGCACAGGTCCTCAAGCAGCTCGATGTCGCCATCCCTGCCGCCGCCGTCGCAGATGCGGCGGAGCACCGAGTGCAGTTGCTTCAGACCCTCTCGACAGGACGAGCACTTGCCGCATGACTCATCAACCAGGAACTCCACGAAGAAACGCGCGACATCCACCATGCAGGTGGTGTCGTCCATCACTATCATCCCGCCCGAGCCCATCATAGAGCCGGCCTTCGTCAGCGAGTCGAAATCCACGGGGATATCCGTCATGTCCGCGGGAATGCAACCGCCGCTCGGCCCGCCGGTCTGAACGGCTTTCAGGGTTCGCCCTTCAGGAACCCCGCCCCCGATGTCGTTCACTATCTCGCGCAGGCTCATGCCCATGGGCACCTCGACCAGCCCCGAGTTCCGCACGTTGCCCACCAGCGAGAAGAGTTTCGTGCCCTTGCTGTGCTCCGTGCCGATGGACGCGAACCACTCCGCCCCGCGCTTGATTATCAGCGGCACGTTAGCGAAGGTCTCGACGTTGTTCAGGACGGTCGGCTTGCCGAACAAACCGCTCTCCGACATGTGGATGTGCTTCGCGCGCGGCTCGCCAGGGTTGCCCTCGATGGAAGCGATCAGCGCGCTCGATTCCCCGCAAACGAAGGCGCCGCTGCCGCGCGCGATAACGATGTCGAAATCGAACCCGGAGCCCATGATGTTCCTGCCGAGCAGTCCGAGCTCGCGCGCGCGGCCTATCGCGCGCTCAAGCTTCTCGAGCGCCAGCGGATATTCCGTGCGGATATAGACATAGCCCTCGTTCGCGCCTATCGCATAGGCGCCGATGGCCATGCCCTCGAGCACGCTGTGCGGATCACACTCCATCGTGCTTCTGTCCATATAGGCGCCGGGATCGCCCTCGTCGGCATTGCAGATTATGTATTTCGGCTCAGCCTTTTCCTTGAAGCACGATTCCCATTTCCAGCCGGTCGGAAAGCCGCCGCCGCCCCTGCCCCGCAAGCCCGACTTGATTATCTCGTCAACCACCCATCGCCTGTCGCCTTTCGCCAGGACGTCGGCGAGCGCCGAATAGCCCCCGCGCGCCACATACTCCTCGATGCTGTCCAGGCCGATGATCCCGCAGTTCCGCATCGCCAGCTTCATTTGCCGCGCGAAGAATGGATAATCGGCGTATTCGGGAAGGCCGCCCGCCCGGCCCGCGCCCAGCTCGCGGGCGGAGCTGTTGAAAACGTCCTCGTCGCGCGAAATCTTGAAAACCGCGCCGTCAAAAACTTCCACGCCCTCGATCAGAGCCGCCACGATTTTCTTCATCTGTTCAGGGGTGACATTGCGATAGACGATCCGCGGTCTGCCCGGCACGAGCACGTCAACCAGCGGCTCGAGCCCGCATGCGCCGAGGCAGCCGACCGGACGAACCAGGACTGCATCCGACCCGCCCGCCGCCTCAACGGCCGCGGCGAACACCTCGCCCGCGCCGCTGGCCAGGCCGCAGGTGGCCATGCCTATATTCACCCGCGCGCGGCCGGGATAGAGACTCGCCTCGCCACTCCGGCGCAATTCATCGAGCTGTGCTGGATTCTCTATTCTCACTTGCGGTAGTCCCCGATTATCTTCGAAACCTGCGACGTCTTGACGTTGCCGTAGACGCGATCGTCTATCTTGAGCGCCGGAGCGAGACTGCAACAGCCGAGACAGCGAACGGCTTCGAGCGTGAAGAGCATGTCGCCGGACGTGCCGCCTATGTCGGCGCCCAGCTCGCGCTTGAACTCGTCCACTATCCTCGACGCGCCCTTGATATGGCAGGCCGTGCCCGTGCAAACGCTGATCGTGTGCTTTCCGCGCGGCGTCAGCGAGAAGGCGGTGTAGAAAGTGGCGATCCGGTGGACAATGCTCGCCGGAATTGAATACCTTGCGGCAAGATAATGAATCACGTCCTTCGGAAGGTAGCGCAGGCGCGAGTTCACCTCCTGCATCACGCGCATCAGCGAGCGCTGCGAGGCGCCGTGCGTTTCGATCAGCTCGTCAACCAGCGACTTCTCCTCCGGCTTGAGATTCACCTTGTACGGCTGGGCGCCGTAATCGGGCTTGAGCCGGGTGGGACATTGGGCAAGACAGTCGCCGCAGCCGGTGCATTTGGCGGGGTCAACATAGCGCGCCTTGCGCGCGATTCGCGCCTGGAAATTGCCCGCCTCGCCCTCGAGCGATTTCAGCTCGCCCAGGGAGATCAGATCCACGTTCAGGTGCCGTCCGCACTCCACGAGCTTCGGCGAGAGGATGCACATCGAACAGTCGTTGGTGGGAAAGGTCTTGTCAAGCTGCGCCATGTGCCCGCCGATGGCGGGCGAGCGTTCGAGCAGGTAGACCTTCTGGCCGGACTCGGCGAGGTCGAGCGACGCCTGGATGCCGGCGATGCCTCCGCCGATCACAAGCGCCGCGCCCACCTTCCCCTGTTCCTGTTTTTTTGCAGGCATATTCTTCTTTCGCATCGCAGTCCAAGACAATGAGGCCCACCAACACGAGCATGTCCTGCCTGCTGTGCTTGGCTTAGCGCAGGCAACCCAACTGCACAATCCAACCGCCCGCTTCGCTTAAGACGCCAAGAACGCCAAGAAACAGCAACTCTTTATCCGGCGTTTAACCCGACGGATAAAAATTTTCCTTCGCGATCTTTGCGTCTTGGCGGTTCAATCTTCTTGTTTTTCACAGCGGTTTATTGTCAACGAGGCAACTCGTCCGCTTGCTCCCGCAAGTCCTCGACTGTACAGCGCCCCGCCACCAGATCGTCAACCATCTTGTTCCTGAGCTTGAGAGTGATACGACTGGCTTCGAGAACGCCCTCCTGGAGAGACTCGTCGGCATACCCCTCGGCGACCGCCATCTCGCGCAAAGCCCTTATGATCTCCCTGAACTTCACATTCTGAGGACATTTCGACGTGCAGGAATAGCACTGAATGCACCGCCAGATCACGGGCGAGGAAAGGACTTCCTTCCTCATTCCGAGCAGAACCTGTCTTATTATCCTGCGCGGATTGAATTCATCATCAATTCCGGCAACCGGGCAACAGGCCGTGCATGTGCCGCAAGCAAAGCAGAGCTGGATATTCTCTCCGCCCGGATGAGCCGCCACATCATGCCGGAATTTAGGATCAAGCGTCTTGCCGTCAATTTTTTCCATTACATATCCCCCGCTGGCAATTTAAGCGCAATCTTCCTCGATCCGCGAAGGCTTTCGCCCGGCTCGAATTTGAAGCATTCTCTCCAGTTATCCCCGGTTGTCAAACCTATTTTCCTGATTTTGGCCGCCCCCCCGCGACCCCGCGCCGCGGCAGGGTGCTGAGTTAATGCGAATTGGTGCGGGTTCGCAGCCCCCGCTGTACTTTGTTTACATTTTTGTGTATTTCTTGAGCCGCCATAGCCTTCAGGCGACGGGGCTTTGTGACTTCTTGTGGCAAACTTTCTTTTTCCCGCAAAGGCGGGACAACCGAGCTCCGACCTCAAAGAGAGTCGGAGCGAAGGTTACCCTTGGCGGTTCCTCATGTATCAGGTACTAATATCAAGATCGTCAAGCGGGCTGGGTACTCCCTGCCCGCCCTGTTGAAGGATATGAGTATAGATCATCGTTGTTGCCACATCGTTGTGTCCAAGGAGCGCCTGAATGGTGCGGATGTCAGTTCCTCGCTGAAGCAAATGTGTGGCAAAACTGTGCCGGAACGTGTGGGCGCTGATCTGTTTGGTTAATCCGGCCCGGCGCACCGCTATTTTTATCGCCTTGTTGATCACGCTGGGATCCACATGGTGGCGCCGCACCGTGCCAGTCAACGGATCGGTTGATAAATCACGGGCCGGAAACATATACTGCCATCCCCATTCTTTACCCGCCCTCGGATACTTGCGGTTGAGCGCGTATGGCAAATATACCTCGCCATGTCCTTGGGCAATGTCCTGATCGTGCATCACCTTTATTTTTGCCAAATGATTCTCAAGGAGTGGAATGACCGAAGCCGGTAACGTCGTCACCCGGTCCTTATCGCCTTTGCCGGATCGCACCGTGACCTGCTTCATCTGGAAGTCCACGTCCTTAATGCGCAATCGAACGGCCTCCATGATCCGCAACCCGCTGCCGTACAGTAGCTTCACGATCAGTTGGGGCACACCCTCCAGAAGGGAGATGACCTTCACAACTTCCTCGCGGGTCAAAACCACGGGCACGTTCATTTTCCTGTCCGCTCTCACAGCGTTGATGGTCTCATTCAGCGGTAGTTGAAGGACGCGTTTGTACAGGAAAACCAGCGCATTCATCGCCTGATTCTGCGTGGCGGAAGCCACGCGCTCATCAACAGCCAAGTGAGTGAGAAACGCCTCGATCTTGCGTTCTCCGTCCGCCAAGTCGTCACGTGACTTCATCCGATGAAAACCAATGTATCGCTTGATCCAGTCAATGTAAGTCCGTTCGGTATGGATGGAGTAATGGTGCAGGCGCATCGTGTTACGGACTTGATCAATGATTTTTGGATTTTGCTCTTGACTCTGCATGGGTAAGTCCTTTACGTTATCATTATGAAGGCATATGGTCCTGATATTAGCATCGGGCAAAACTGCCCGAAAACCATGCCAATATGATAATATCAGGGCAAATGTGCCTGTCAATCAATGGTTGGATGAAAGAAAAGAAGAGACAGGGTTTGATTGAGCATC
>CAYWJE010000084.1:0-12921 GCA_964458525.1 uncultured Verrucomicrobiota bacterium | reverse complement strand
AGGGGGCGGATCTGCCCAAGGTACGATATCCTGGCGCAAAGAGCGCGTATTTGCAACATACCTGAGCAGTTACGTTTCAAGAAAAACCCGTCACGGATTCAGGGTATTATGAACAAGTATCCAATGCTGATCTTCATCCTCGTGTTCATGGCGCTCGCCATGTTCCTGATGACAAAGTATGGAAGAAAAGCTCCGGGCCGGCAAAAGGAGAAACTGGTTGTCTTGTCGCGGTTATGGTCACTGCCGCACGAAAAGGAATTCGTGCTCAACAGCATCATCCGGCCCTTCGAAGATAAACATGATTGCTCCGTCGAATTCCAGACGATGGACGATGACGCCCTGTTGCAGCGAATCACCATGCAGCGCCAGGCGGGCCGCGTTGCCGCAGACGCCGTGATCGTGTACGTCTCGCGCATGGCGGAATGGGTCGAGGGCGGGCTCGTAGCGGATCTCACCGAAGCCGTGAGCTCCTGGCATGATCGGAAATTCTCAGCCGGTTTCCAGAGTATGACGGTCTTTGACGGGAAGATTCGTTTCCTTCCGATAGGCGCGGATGTCTACCTCCTGTGCGCAAACAAAAAGGCGCTCGACTATCTGCCGGGGGAGGCGGATTTCGCCGCTCTAACCTGGAGCGAACTTGCGGAATGGTCCGCCGGAATTGCCGAAGGCGAGGGCAGCGGCAAATTCGCCGTGACCGGCGCGGCGCAGACAATGCTGATCTACCAGGTCGGGTGCGCAGCGCTCTCCTATGGCGGAGGATTTCCCGACATCGCATCGCCGGGCGCAATGGAAGCGTGGAACCTGTTCCTCCGTATGCGCGGCTCGTTCTCGTCGGCAATCATGACTTACGAGTCCGTTGTCTCCCCGATGAAGCGCGGCGAGGCTTGGCTCGCCGTGGCCCACAGCGCGAGGGTCGGGGAAATTCGCGCATCGAACCCGGCCATGTTCGTCGTGGCGCCTCCACCGCGTGGGCCGTCCGGCATGGGATCAATTGCCGGCGTGAGCGGGCTGGCCGTTGTCGAGGGATGTCCAAACCCGGAGCTTGCCATGGCTTTCATGGAATACATGACGAGCCCCGAAACACAGCTGCGGCTCGCGCACGGCACCAGCGGTTTCATACCGACGGTCAACGAGGCCGTGTCCCTGCTCGGCGGCGCCGTCGAGGACGACATCATAAGGAGCGCGGTCGCCGTGCTGGACCGCGGCCGGCTGGCATACATCCCGGCCCATGGCAACTGGGGCGCTGTTAAGCTCCTGTATGACGAAGCATTCCAGAAGATGGTGATCAAGGACGGCGCAGTGGACAGGGAATACCTTACCGCCGCACAGCAGCGTCTGGAATAGACCTCGTTGTTCAAGAAGCGCCAGAATTATCCTGCATTGGCGCAGCCATCCCGGGCCGCGGAATAGGCGCGCGGAACTGTTCACCGGGGGGAACGGACTGCATGAAACCCGAAGGGAACCAAGGGATCGAGGTGAAAGCTCTCTTAATACCGGACGGCCATCAGGACGTGAAAGGCAGTCGCGCGGAGCGGCCGGTCCGCAACATCCTCCCCTACCTCCTGATCGCGCCTGTCCTCATTTACTACGTCGCATTCTGGCTGCAGCCGGTTCTCAGCGCAGTGACCGGCAGCTTTCTTGACGGAGAAAACACCTTCACGTTCCGGTACTACGCCGCGATATTCAGGGACGGGCATTTCTACAGGGCGCTGTTCAACACCGCATTCATAGTGGCGGTGTCCGTCACGCTCGAGTTCCTGGCGGCCTTCATACTCGCTCTGCTGATCAACACCAGATTCCGGGGTTCCGGAATATTCTTCTTCATCGCCATGATACCCATGGCGCTGCCTCCTGTCGCGATAGGCGCGATGTGGTCCAGCGGCCTTGCAGAGTACGGGTGGCTTAACAGCCTTCTCCACCACCTGGGCATGAACGAGACTGGCGGAAAAATAGCGTTCCTGGCGGGAGGAGAATTTGCCTCTATGCTCCTGGTGGTTCTGGTGGATGCCTGGCAGGTGATACCCTTGATGATGATCATACTGCTGGCGGGCATGCAGAACCTGGACAAGGAGATGGAAGAGGCCGGCTATGTGTTCGGCGGCTCAAGGCTCACCGTGCTGCGAAAAATCACCGTGCCGCTGCTGAAGCCGACCATCCAGACCGCGCTTATCCTGCGGATCATATCCGCGATCCAGATTTGGCTCATCATTGTGATGCTGTTCGGATTCAGGCGCGTTCCGGTGCTTTTGGAGGAACTGATCTTCTACAAGGAAGTGCTCAGGGGTCCGGAGAATTTCAAGATCGCGCTCGCTTACGCGGTTCTCGTGGCGGCGGTAGTCTCGGCGGCGTCCCTTGCTTATCTGAAGACGTCCGGGGCATTCCGGAGGGAGGTTGGGACATGACAATGCACAAAATAGCAGGGGCTGCCAGGGCAGCGACCTTCCGCGTGATCATCTGCGGGATCACGCTGCTCATCGTGATGCCGGTGTTCTTTCTCTTCTCGCTCTCCCTGATGTCGGACGCCGAGGCGTATAACGAATGGCCACTGCCTCTTTTCCCCTCTTTTCGGGCATATTTCAGGATACAAGCCAATGAAAGCGGATACTCCATGGAACTGTTCAATCGCGGGGAAGACCGGTACGTTCCTCTCATTTCCGGCGCGGATCTCGACCAGATGTGCGATTTCGTGCGGAGAAAGACGAACTGCAGTCTTGGCAGGAGCCGGCTTGAAACCGAGATCGCCGGGTTGGCCGGGCGGAATGAGGCGTTCTTTTCCCTGCGCAAGAACCTTTTCGCGAATTATGTCACATTCTTCAGGGTAACCGGCGACGCGCTGCCCGCCCTCTTCAGAAGCCTGCAGACAGCGTTTGCGACCATCCTGATTTCCCTTCTTCTCGGAGGCGCCGCAGGCTATGCGTTTGCCAGGCACATGTTCGCCGGCAGGAACGCATTGAAGCTGAGCGTATTATTCGTGCGTATTTTTCCCGCCATAGCCATAGCGATGCCGATGGTGCTGATCCTCTCACGAATCGGTCTTTACGACAGCCCGCTAGGTCTGGCACTCGTGTATTCCGTGGGACAAATCGCGCTGACCGTGTGGATCACCGCCGGAATTTTTGCGGGCATACCGAGGGATCTCGAGGAAGCGGCAATGGTCTTCGGCGCCACCAGAGCGGGCGCCTTCTTCCGGGTGACGCTGCCGCTTGCCCTGCCCGGTCTCGCGGCCTGCGCAATGTATGCCTTCATCGGATCATGGAACGAGACCATCCAGGCTATAGTCCTCACGCAGTCGAACCCGACTTTCCCGGTGGTCGTCTACCAGACCCTTGTAGGGGCGAAGAGCATGGTGAACCTCGCGACGGCCGGCGGGGTGACGATGGCGCTGCCGGCTCTCATCTTTACGTGGATCATAAGGAAGCATATACTGAGAATGTGGGGCGGCGTGAACACCTGAGGAACGGGCCATGGCAACACTGGAAATCAAGAAGATAACCAGGCGATTCGGCGCATCATCGTGGGGCGTGCGGGATGTGAGCCTCGACGTCCGCGACCGGGAATTTGTGGTCCTGCTGGGCCCATCCGGGTGCGGAAAAACAACGCTCCTGCGCCTGGTCGCCGGTCTCGATGAGCCCACGGCCGGCTCCATATTGATAGGCGGTTCCGACGTCACCGCGCTGCCTCCGCGCAAGCGCAATATCAGCATGGTATTCCAGAACTACGCCGTGTGGCCGCACATGCCAGTGTTTGAGAACATCGCCTTCGCCCTCAGGTTGAAGAACCTGCAGGAGGACGCCATAGCGGCAACCGTTCGGGAGGTCGCGGACATGGTCAAGATAAGTGGACTTCTCGACAGATTGCCGGCGCAACTTTCAGGCGGTCAGCGCCAGAGAGTGGCGCTGGCCCGGGCTCTGGCCGTCAAGCCTGGCATCTTCCTCATGGACGAGCCCTTCTCCAACCTCGATGCCGCGCTGCGGGGCGCCATGCGAACGGAACTCAAGACCATTCACCGTGACGCGCGGGCGACGACAGTGTTCGTGACACACGACCAGGCCGAGGCGATGAGCATGGCGGACAGGATAGCCGTGATGAAGGACGGCGCGATCGTGCAGATCGGCACGCCGGACGACATCTACCACAAGTGCGCGAACATCTTCATTGCCGGATTTATAGGGGCGCCTCCGATGAATTTCTTCGAGGTCAGAGTGCGCCGGGCTGGAGAGCAAATGGTTCTTTCGCATCCCCGCTTTGAACTGACCATGCCCCTCGTCAGCCGCCCGGAGCTTGCCGCGCACGATGGTGCCGAGGTCATACTGGGCGTCCGCCCCGAGGATATCATTCCAAGCGCCCCCGGAAAGGCATTGTTCTCGGAACAGGTCCTGGTCGTCGAACCGCAGGGCTCGCACCAGGTCGTCTCGGTGAAGCTCGAGGATCAGATCATGAAGACAGTCCTGCCGCCGTCGCCCAAGCTGGAGCCGGGCGAGGCGTTCCACGCAGACTTCAGGCGGGACAAGCTGCACCTCTTCGACCCGCGTTCCACGCTGTCGCTATCAGAACAGGTAGGCCGTGTTCAGGAACAGGAACAAGTGACTTGACTTGGCGTCCACAACCGTCCTGACGAGCTCTTCGTCATTATCGATGTCCCATCCGAGGGCACTTCCGTTTCCGAACGCATAGCTGACCCCAATGTTCATAGTGATGCGCTCCTGCTCGACGCCCACGCTCGCGGTGAGCCCGTACAGGTCAATCTGGGCGGGATAATCGGCGTGCTCAATATCTGGATCAGGCGCTGTTGAAAAGCTCGTGAAGAAACCGCCGCGCACCGGGTATGTGCCGCGAACGTAATATTCGCACCCGACATTCATATCCACCACGGCCGCCCGGTGTGCTATGAGAGAAGCCTCCTTGCCGCTTTCGAAAACGCCATCAACACGCGCAAAGCTGGTCGGCAAGTGATATGTCAGATCAGCCGCCACGCCGTAGGATTTCGGCTTCATCCACGCCGCGCCGGCGCTGAACTTTGCGGGAAGATGATTATCCGAATCCATATTTTCCGCATAATCGGCCTCCGACTGGCTCCCCCCCTCCGTTGCGAGCGCATAGTGCCCCTCGAACTTGCCGTCGCCCCATATGTTGACCGAAGGAGTCTGACAGGTGAGCCCGAAATGCCAGCGGTCGCCGGGAGTGTACTGCATGCCAAGCAATGACAGTATTCCCACATTCTGATGTTTCAAATTGTATGACTGTGAAACTTCGTAATTCCCGAGGTATACGCTCTCAAAGTGAGAATAGGTGCGGTACACCCCGAACAGGGAAGCGCCAACCGACAGCTCCGGCGAAAGCGCGCATCCGAAGGAAGGCCCGACCCAGAGCGTCTGATCGTCAACGTAGAAATTAAAGAAATGCTGTTCATCCCAGTACGCAACGATCTCTGAAATAAGGGTCTTGTTGGGAACGAACACCGAGAAGGCGACGGCAGAGTTCGAGCCCAGCGCGATGACCGACCCCATGCTCGATGGAATCGTCATGAAGGCGTCCGTGGAGAGGTCCTCGCCCGGATACAGCGAATCGCTTTCCCCGTACTTATCGAAGCCGTACAGGCTGGCCGATACGGAGACGCTGTTATTGCGCACCCATGCCAGCCCGGCCGGATTGTAGAAACACGCATCGAGCGATTCCGCGATGGCACAGGCAGCCCCGCCCATGCCCGAGGCCCTGTCGCCGACATTATACTCCTGGTAATTCGCCTCGTTGGCCAGCGACCTGGCCGCAAACAAAAGAAAAATCGCCCCCACAACAGCAATCCCCGCCACGCAACCGGAATAAGCGATTCTTCTCATTTCCTGTTTCCTCTCACGATTTTTCAGCAATTCTCATTTTGGCTTTACCCTCCGGCGACCTTGAGTCGCCGGTGAGTGAGATTTGTGGAAAAGCGTCCTTTTCCACAAACAATTTCATGCTCCTGCAGGGCAAGCCGGCAGGGAGCTTGCCATAATGCGAATTTCTGACGATTTTTTAATCGCAGTTTTCGTCAGTCGGGATAATATCATCTTAATGAAAAATGTCATTCTTAAAAAAACGGGCTGCGCGGCGACCACGATTCCAGGGTTCGCTCTGCTATTACTGGCGCTCTTCTTCAGCTCCCCAACCCCGGCGTTGGGCGACGAATCCCTTGATTCCGGCCCGGATCACGGCACAGAACAGCCCGTGATTATTGACTATTATTTCGAACAGGGGTGCGAAGATTGCCGGCGAGTGAACGAGATCGTTCTACCCGCACTCCAGGCCGGGTACTCCGGCTTCTACGAGCTCAACCGCCTTGATCTCGGGATTGAAACCAATTACCTCCGCCTCGTGAGCATGCTGGACAGGCTTGGCAGCGGAAGGAACGAGCATGTCTTCATTTCCCTCGATAACGCAATCCTGCTCGAAGGCTACCCCGAGATCGCCGCGCGGCTGCTCGGCGCCATGTCCGAACGCCTGTCAATAATAGAGGATGCGCAGGAGCATCAACAGCAATGGCCACAAGGTACGGCGGAGCAGGCGCGGGAATTGATTGCCGCGCGCGCCAGCGCTTTCACCCTTGCGGGCGTGATCGCTGCGGGACTGATTGACGGCATAAATCCATGCGCCATGTCCACGCTGGTGTTCTTCATCAGCCTTCTCTCCGTGAGCCGCATACGTGGAAGGCTGCTGCTTATCGCCGGCGCCGCCTTCTGCGTCGCCTGCTTCCTCACCTACTTCGCGATCGGGTTCGGGCTTCTCAGGGCACTGCAATTGTTCTGGCTTTTTCCGCTGATCCAGACCGCACTCAACCTCCTGATGGTGCTCGCGCTGCTCGTGCTGGCCGCCTTCTCGTTCCGCGATGCAGCTCGCTACCAGGCAAGCCGCGATCCCGCCGATATCGCCCTGCAGATACCGGACGCGTGGAAAAGGCGGGTTCACGCACTCATGCGCGACCGGATGCGTTCCGGGCACATCGCGCTTGCCGGTTTTTCAATAGGCACGGCAGTGACGGTCGTCGAATCAGTCTGCACCGGTCAGGTCTATGTGCCGACCCTCGTCTTCATAGTCAAGAGCGGGGCCGATACCTGGCGCGGCATCCTGTACCTGCTGCTGTATAATTTCCTCTTTGTTCTCCCTCTTGTCATCATCTTCATTGTCACTTACCAGGGGTTGAAGTTCCATGAGCTGCTCGACTGGAGCAGGCGCAACGTGGTCGGAAGCAAGATCCTGCTCGGGGTTTTCTTTCTCATGATGGCAGGCATCATACTCGTTCTTTGACGTAATACGTTGCAAAGCCGCCTGGCCAATGGTAGATTGTTCGGGAACAAATGGAGGTATGCGATATGAGCGAATGTTTGAAGCTTATGGATGAGACCAGGAACGGCGTGACCGTGGTGCACGTCATGAGCGAGTGGCTGATTGACCCGAAGCTGGCCGACACGTTGACATCGAAGTTGTGCAGCCAGCTTGAGGGCGGCGCGAACCCCCTCGTTGTTGATCTCGGCGGCGTCACCCGCCTGACGAGCATCTTCTTCCGGTCGTTCATCATGGCCGGTAAGGAGGCCGGAAAACGAAAGGTTCGCATGGCTTTTTGCAACTTGTCGCCGACCATCAAGGATGGATTCAAGATCGTCGGGCTGGACAAGATGTTCAAACTCTTCGACACGGAGCAGGAAGCGCTGAGGGAGCTCGGCTCCAGCAGGCAGATTTGAGTTCCGGCGGGCGACGGACCATGAAGACTGTAAAGAAAGCAGGGCGCGCCCTGGTCCTCGTCAGCGGCGGAATGGACTCCGTAACCGCGCTTTACGATACGGCGCGCAAATATGAAGTGGCCGGCGGGCTCAGCTTCGATTACGGCGCCAGACATAATCACAGGGAGATCCCGTTCGCGGCGGAACATTGCGCCGCCCTCGGCATCCGCCACTACGTCATCAACCTCAAATTCATCAACCATCTCTTCAATTCAGCACTGCTCAAGTCGGGCGGGAAGGTGCCGGATGGCCCTTACGACCCGGAGACGATGCGGCAGACTGTCGTCCCGTTCAGAAACGGCATCATGATTTCCATAGGGACCGGGCTGGCGGAGAGCATCGGGGCGAAGCGCATCGTGATCGCCGCGCACGCCGGCGACCACTCGCTCTACCCGGACTGCCGCGAGAAGTTCATGGCCTCCATCGGCGGGGCGATGAAGCTCGGCACTTACGCGCAAATAGAGCTGGTGCGGCCATATATCAAAATGACAAAAGCGCAAATCATCACGCGCGGGCGCAGGCTGGGCGTGGATTTCGCGCGCACCTGGTCCTGCTACAAGGGCGGCAAGCTGCATTGCGGGAAATGCGGAACCTGCACAGAAAGGCGCCAGGCCTTCGCCGCCGCCGGCATACCGGACCCGACCATCTACCGCAGTTCGCCTCGAAAACAGCGCGGATTATCCACCGCGCTGACCCGACAGGCTGCATCAGGAATCTGCGCGCCGTCCTTCCGGAGAATTCATGGTCTTCGCGCATCATCGTTGACGCCAAGATAATGAATGGGCATGTCCCGGCGCAGGTCGGCGAGCAGGCAGGCAAGCATGCCGTCGGGCACGAGGCGGCCTATGACCGCGTTGGCCGCAAGATGAAGCGCATACTGGTTGCACCATGCGGCGCGGGCGGCGCTGAAACCGGCCGCCGATGCATCAAAGGGCGTCATAACCAGAAGCCGTCCGGCATCGAGGGCTCGTTGAATGCGGACGGGGAATTGCTCCGGCAAGCCGCGCGCCAGAATCCAGACCAAGGATGTGCCATCGGCCAGGCAGGCATCGAAAACGGCCCGCTCCATCGGGCTGAGAAAGCCGCCAATCACGCAGGCCGGGCGTTCAGGCCATGCGGCGGGGGCATGGCATGCAGGAGGGGCATGGCACGCCATGCCCTGGCATGCGGAAGGGGCATGGCATGCGGAAGGGGCATGGCATGCCATGCCCGTACCACGATCGCGGGATGCCAGGAAGGCCGTCATGGGGAGATCGAGCAGGGCGCGATTGCCCGCGAAAAAGCGAGGTTCGCCATAGCGCATGGCGTCCCAATGGGCGGGGTTATCCCGGATATAGCGGCGAATATTTTCCATCGCGCGGTCATCCCGCACGATGATTTCGTAATAATTGCGTTGCCATATGGCCGCCGGGGCATGGCATGCGGCCGGGGCATGGCATGCGGCCGGGGCATGGCATGCGGCAGGGGCATGGCATGCCATGCCCGTACCACGGATGGCGCGGGTGGCGGCGGCCTTGAAGGCGCCGATAATCGTGCCCAGAGATCCAGCGATCGGCCGGCCAAATGCCGCCGGGGCATGGCACGCGGATGCCATGCCCCCGCGTTCGATGCGTAAAATCCCATGCACATGATCCGGCATTACAATCCATTCGTCCAAGGCGGCCTGTGGAAAATGGACAGGTATCTCCCGCCAGCAGTCCGATACCGCGCGCCCGGAATCGTTTAAGACCAATCGCCCGTTAATAACCGTGCCAAAAAGCGGACGGCGTTCCGCCGCGCAAACCGTCACGAAATACACCCCTCCGGCCGCATAATCATGGCCCTTCAGCCGAATCGAGCGCCGATGATGTTTCGCCGGATCGTAACAGGAGTTCCGACCTGCGCGAGATGTAACATTTATAACCGCCGTCAATCTTCAATCCTCCACCACGTCATCACTCCGGCGGGACCATGGGCTCGGCGCCGCCGCCGGTTATGGGTTTCACATCCATGTCAACAACCCTCCTGCTGTAATTGCCCTGCACTATACTTCAAAGCCGAATGCAGTTCAAGGCCGGTGGTAACGGCTATTTCGAAAACGACGACCACTCAGACTCGGACTGTTTTTGTGAGACTTTTCAAGAGGCCTTTCTAACTGCCTCTGCAAGCCACGAACAATGGCGTTGAAGCGTTGCAGGATTTTAATGTTCATCACAGGAAACGCGATCTTACCAGGCATCTCACCGGCTTGAATCCAGGAATCCACCTCGGCCTGCTTGTCCGGAAAACGGGGTTGACTTCAAGGTTCCAAAGGCAGGGTTATACCCCATAGCCCGCAAGAGGGTAATGATCTAATCTCGTTCCATGAAAAGTGAGAAAAGAGGAAAACAACAATTGAACACAACAGAAAGGAAGCATGAACAGCGATGAAACAATCTCCGGATATTGACCACGCAACAGAAGAAAAAACCAGTAGAGGAAAGCAAAAGGAAATAAAGATGAAAACAATCAACACATGGGTGCTGACAGACGGAATCAAGCAGATGTTCACCGCCCTTATAGTGGCGGCAGGACTGATCTCGGCGCAATCAGGCATGGCTGCCAGCCCGGCATTGGTTGACCTCGGCGCGGCTGCTGACTTCACAATACTGGCCGCCACCGCGGTTTCGACCGATGGCGGAGGAGGTACTATCAATGGCGATGTGGGGTTGAGTCCGGAAGCAGGGTCAAAGATAACATTTTTGACGGCGGCGCAAGTGAACGGGACAATCTACGCGGTGGATGTCAGCGGCCCTGCGGGATCGGTGATGGATCCGGATCTGTTAGATGCAGCCCATGCCAGCCTGACCGCAGCATATATCGACGCGGCCGGACGTAATATAGATCGAATCACCGTGTCGGGCAATATCGGCAACGACACATTAGCTCCCGGCCTCTATTGGTCGGAGACCTCGATCCAGATAACAGGAGATCTCTTCCTCGATGGCGGAGGCGACCCAAACGCCGTCTGGATTTTCCAGATGGGATCCACACTGACCACAGCAGACGGAGCTCCGGGCACCCCCGCCAGTCAGGTTATTCTGTCGGGCGGCGCGCGGGCTCAGAATGTGTTCTGGCAGGTCGGCAGTTCGGCCACGCTCGGAACCTATTCCATTTTCAAGGGAAACATCATGGCTAATGTAACAGTCACCATGGATGTCGGTTCCGTTATGGAAGGCAGAGCGCTGGCGCGGACCGGGGCGGTCACATTCAACGGCGGCGGCAGCGGCAGCCTTCCGACACTATTGGAACAGGAGATCACGAACTTCACACCCACCAATAATTCCGAGTTCTACGGAACGAACCTGGTCGGTCTAAGCGCGACGGCATCGTCCGGCTTGACGGTAAGCTTCGAGGTCGGCAACGGTCCGGGCGTGATCACCGGCAGCACTAACCTCGCATTCACGGCCACGGGGCTGGTGAGCATAGTTGCCAGCCAGGCAGGAAACTCCGACTACAAAGCGGCATCAAACGTTGTCCACAATTACAATGTGCTGCCTGCGGAAATGCTGAGTCAGACGATTACAAACTTCCTCCCGGAGACCGATTCTGAATTCAATGGGACGAATCTGGTCGAGTTGAGCGCACAGGCAACTTCGTTGCTGCCGGTAAGCTTCGAGGTCGACAGCGGCCCGGGCGTGATCACCGACGGAACAAACCTCGCGTTCACGGCCACGGGGCTGGTGAGCATAGTTGCCAGCCAGGCAGGGAGTGAGTTCCATGAGCCGGCTCCAAGCCTGACCAACACGTATGCCGTTCTGCCGACCGACAAACAGGCGCAGACGATCATAGGTTTCGTGCCCATCGACGGTTCTGAATTCGCCGGAACTTACAAGGTTCGGCTGGTAGCGCGGGCTTCCTCGCTGCTGCCGGTAAGCTTCGAGGTCGGCAGCGGCCCGGGCCTGATCACCGGCGGAACGAACCTCGTGTTCACGGACACGGGGATGGTGAGCATAGTTGCCAGCCAGGCAGGGAGTGAGTTCTACGAAGCCGCACCCAGCCTTACCAACACATATACCGTCCTATACACCGAAAAGGTGGCTCAGACGATCGCCAACTTCCTGCCGGCGGATGGTTCTTCGTTTACTGGGATGAACCGTGTCGGTTTGAGCGCCCAGGCAACTTCGTTGCTGCCGGTAAGCTTCACGGTCGACAGCGGCCCGGGCAGAATCACGGGAGACACGAATCTCGTGTTCACAGCCACAGGACAGGTGTCCATCGTGGCGAGCCAGGCTGGAAGCACCTTCTACGAAGCCGCGCCGAGCGTGACCCACACCTTTGTCGTTGTCGCGCCCGTCCGGGGCGTCTTTAACGACTATGACGGCGACGGCCGCTCCGATCTGGCCGTGTACGGCACGATTGCCGGCGTCTGGTACATCCTGAGCGTGTCCGGCGAGCCCATCGTATGGGCGGGGGCATGGGGCTGGCCCGAGGCGTTGACAGTCCCCGGCGACTACAACAGCGACGGCTACGCGGACCTGGCCGTGTTTAACACCGACAACGGCGGGTGGTATGTTCTCTCTGCTACGGGAAACCTCGTCGTTTGGGATGTTCAGTGGGGCTGGCCCGGAGCGATGCCTGTTTCCGGCGACTATGACGGCGACGGCCGCTCCGACCTGGCTGTTTTCGATAACAACAGCGGCCTATGGTTCATTCTGAGTCCGACTGGTGAATTGATCCTGTGGGGCGGCGCCTGGGGTTGGGCCGGAGCGGTGCCCATAACCGGCGACTATGACGGCGACGGCATATCGGATCTGGCCGTATATGACACGACCAGGGGCAAATGGTATATTGTCACCGTCACCGGTGAGCTCATCGCCTGGAATGTTAATTGGGGCTGGGACGGCGCGATGGCCGTGCCGGGCGACTATGACGGCGACGGCATATCGGATCTGGCCGTGTTCAACAGCGTCAACGGCGGGTGGTATATCCTGACCATGTCCGGCGAAGTCCTCGCGTGGAATATTCAATGGGGCGGGCCCGGAGCGATTCCTGTGCCCGGCGACTATGACGGGGACGGCGTTTATGATCTGGCCGTGTTTGACCCCGGCGATGGCGGGTGGTATATCATGACCATGTCCGGCGAAGTCATCGCGTGGGATCTTCAATGGGGCTGGGACGGAGCGGTGCCAGTGGGCGGCGCCCTGTA
>CAYWJE010000083.1:0-13039 GCA_964458525.1 uncultured Verrucomicrobiota bacterium | reverse complement strand
GGGCATGCGGTGCAATCGGTCCGTACCCAAGCGAAGTAGTAATAGGTCACTTGCCTTTTGGTTTCGGTGATGCGGGAACACTCCGAGCTTCGCTGGCCAGCCGGGCAAGTGGCTTGACGGTTGGGAATGTCCACCACGAACGCGTCGGAACCGAACCGTTTGCCGCTGTGCGGTGGCGCGCCGATCGGACCGGTAAGCACATACCCCTCCGCTTTAGCCGCCTCCAGCGCGGGAGCGCTGATATACCCCGCATCGCTGAAGGCCTCAGTTGGGTTTGCCTGACCGCCCTGTTCGTGTGCGGCAATGACCCGGGAGAGGCTGCCGTGGTCGCTGGTAATGGCGGGTTGAGTGAGTACGGCGATGATAACAGCCACCGTCGGCTCTCCCGGCTGCCGAGTGCTTTCCGGGGCGGTTTTGCAGATCTGGAGTTTGCTGCCGACCCAGCCGGCTTTCCCCAAGGTGCCCTTTGTACTCCATTCGGCGTCAGGGTCGTAAGGATTGTGAACGGCGCCGGACGGCGTGGCCGTACGTTGTTGGGGTGCCCCTTCCTCCGTTATCTTGAACTGTTCATCGAACACGCGTTGCAGCAGGGCAACCGGTTCGGATCGGACGACCGTGTCGCCGAGCATCTGCGTCTTGGCCAATACGTCCCGCGCATCCCGGCCGGCCTGAGCCATCGAGGCACGTAGCCGCTCGACGGAGGCGTTGCGAAGGTCTTGCGGGTGGCGCTCAACGTAGCGCAAAAACCACGGCTCCCAAGCGGTCGCCCCGCCGAAGGCGACCAGGAAATCTAACGCCAGGCGCAGGGTTTCACGGACACATTCCAGCCGCGACATATGGGCGACATGGGCCAGCACATGCGTCGAATCGATGCGCACGGCGCCGTGCTGCCGCAGATAACCGGCGCTACGCATGGCCACCAGTCCCGATTCCAACGCCACCTTGGCCAGCTTGTGTTTAGCCAGCCGGCGGCGAAAATAGACCAACGTGCTCGGATCGATCCCCGCCCAATCCGCGGAAATTCCAAGCGCCAAACGCCAACGCACATCATATTGGCAGGCCATGATGGCCTGCCGGTCGGGAAGCCGCTCCATCATTTGAAGGATCGTCATCCCTGTCAGAAAAACCGGGTCGATCTGGGGACGCCGTATCACGCGGGCATACATCGCTTCCAGTTCTTGGCGTCGGGCTTCGAGCTCGGGGCGGACGCGATCCTTGAAGAGGACAAACGGTTTGACTGCCGCGAACTCCAAGCGGTCATCGGAAAAACAGAATGAAATATGCATGCTTGACATAATATAGCCAATAGGCTATATTAGCAAGTAAAAGGAGGTTCTATGCCCAAACGAGTTGAAGTCGCGTCCTATCCGCTCAAAATTCAAGCCATTCGGTCGAAAGGCCAGAACCTGAGGTTTTATGTTTACCTGCCGATGCCGCTGGCGGCCGCACTCGGCATTCATGGAGGCGAGGAGGTCTCATGGGAATTGCTGGAGCGGAAGGAACTGCATTTGGTCAGGAAATCCCCAACCCCGCTGAAAGCAAAAAGGCGCGCCTGATCGCGCGCCGGTGGCCGTGCGGGGCGCAGATTACAGTCCGGCGGGGCTATTCGTCCCCGCCGACTTTTTCAGCGGAATCGAACGTCGAGACATGACCACAATGCCCGAATACTACTCCTCCATTTTCTGCTAGTGATTGCAGTTTCAAATTTACTTGACATCTTTTTTACCTCTTGCCATATATGTCAAGATTCAAATACATCTTCAGGCGGTGCGGGCGGGTATCTGCCTGTGCCGCCCGAAAAAGCATTTCATGTCAATAACAAACCTGGCGGGGTATCATCATGCAGTTACAAATTGGAATTATCGGTTGCGGCGGTATTGCTCAGTCCCATGTCGGTGGGTACAGAAAATTGGGATTGAAGGTTCTTGCAGTGGCAGACAGTCATGAAGAAGCATCCGGAAAAATGGCACAGGAGACGGATGCCACGGTTTATACCGATTACCGCGAGCTTTTGGATAATAGCGGGGTTTCTGTTATCAGCATTTGCACGCCGCCGGTGAATCATGAGGAAATCGCCTGCTATGCACTCGAACGCGGAGTGCATGTGCTTTGCGAAAAACCCCTGGCATATGATATCGCAGGGGCGTATCGGATACGGTCGGCGGTGGAAAGATCAAAGGCCCTGTTCATGCCGGCGTTTCGTCATCGATTTTTGCCGGCGATCATGTCGCTGAAGGAATTTCTCGCGACCGGAAAAATCGGTGAGATCGTGTTTTTTAATAATATGTTCTGCGGGCCGGACTTTGCGATGGAGCAGAAGTGGTTCACGAAAAAATCCGTTGCTGGCGGCGGATGTATCCTCGACACCAGCAGCCACAGCGTGGACCTGTTCAGGTTTCTGGTCGGCGAGATCGTCACGTCTCATGCGGTGATGCACCGTCATTTCAAGACCACCGATGTGGAAGATGCGGGTATCCTTAGCGTCAAGGCTGCTAATGGCGCGATTGGATCGATGGAATCAGGTTTTGTGGCGGGCTGCGGCTTGGCCTTTATCGATATCATGGGTACGAAAGGTCAGGTTCGATACGATTACACCGAGCCGGAAAAATTATCGTATCGTTTGACACAGGACAAGGAATGGACACTGCAGGCCGTCGCAAACAGCTCGGGTTTCGCCGAGGAGATTACACATTTCATCGGCGCCGTTCGCGGCGAACATCCGCTCGCATGCGATGTGAGCGATGGCGTGCGGTCTATGGAAGTAATCTGTTCGGTGTATGCGTATTAGTGTCTTAATCTTTGTTTTTTCAGTAAATGAGTTAAACAATTGATTTCGACGTTAATTACATTGAAATCTTCCAACGAAGTTGCTAGGTTTTAAATGCAATATGCAGAGTGTAGATTGTGGGTTATATAGTTCCAAAAATAGAGAAGGAAGCGTCCTATGAGTAAGAAAAAGATTGGCTTTATCGATTATTTTATTGACGAATGGCATGCCAATAATTATCCGCAGTTTATCGCCGAGAGTTCCCTGGGTGATAGATTCGAAGTTGCGCTCGCCTGGGACAAGGTTCAGAAAGAAGGCCTGCGATCGATGGATCAATGGTCCAAGGAAATGAATATTCCCAAGGCGGCGAGCATCGAGCAGGTGGTGGAGCAGTGCGATTACCTGGTGGTGCTCTCGCCGGACAATTCCGAGATGCACGAGGAACTTGCGGATCTGCCCTTAAAGAGCAAGAAACGTGTCTATATCGACAAGCCCTTTGCACCATCCCTCGCAGCAGCCAAGCGGCTGTTCGAAAAAGCGGACAAATATGGCACGCCTTTGATGTCTTCTTCTGCACTGCGTTTTGGTTCGGAGCTGGAAGCAGCACTGAAGGATATGGTTGCGGGCGAGCAGGTCCATTTTGTCGCGACGCGAGGAGGCGGCAGATTTGAAGTTTATGTGATCCATCAGCTTGAAATGCTGGTGATGGCCCTTGGTGTAGGCGCCAAACGCGTGATGCACTGCGGCAATGAACAGTCGAACCTTATGGTGATCGATTACGGCGACGGCAGACGCGGCTGCGTGAACCTCGCGATGGGGATGCAGTTCGGCATGACGATTAACTATGGCGACAGTAAGCTCGTCGAGATCAATACAATGAACGATTTCTTCCCGCGATTCATCGATGCAATGCTGGTGTATTTTGATACGGGCAAGATTGTTGTGCCCAAAGAGGAAACGCTGGAAATTGCTGCTCTCATCGAAGCTGGCACGGATGCCCTCAAAACGCCAGATCAATGGGTTGTCGTTCCGAAATGAAAGCTCGACGCTGGTGGAGTGTAAATGGATACTGGCCGGAAATGAATTGTCCCTGCGTCTCTATGTGTCTCCGGTCTCCTTCCGCTCGCCATGCGTTTCATTGCGCGCGTATTATCCTGATGATCGCACTTTCCTTTCTGTGCCTGTCGGCCGCGCGAGCGGAGGATGTCGCATGGTTCAGGGGCGGCAGCCACGACGGCTACGACCGCGATCTTGGCAACGGCGTGCCCGATTATCCGTGGGTTAACAACGCGGGAGGCGCGACGAACGTGACGCCGATAAGCGCATGGCTGAACGGTGTTCTGGCTTATACGGGCAGCGCACCGGCAACCGTCCGTGTGTACTGGGGCGGGACGGACGGCGGCACAGTTATCGGGGACTGGGCGCAGAGCAATGATTTCGGGGTTGTGGATGAGCGTGTGGTTCTGACCACGAATGTGACTGTGGATGCGGCCACGATCTATTTTTACCGTTTTTATGCCGTGAACGGCGATGATGAGGAAGGCTGGGCGCCCGAGACGATCATTTTTCAAGCACCCTCGGCGCTGGCGGTAAGCACGGGATATGGCGCCGGCGCGGGCATAACCACGGCTGTGCTTTACGGGGAACTTACAGGCGGGCTTGAGGCGGAGATGTGGCTTGACTGGGGCGAGACGACCGAGGGCGTCGCGCCCGGTTCTCCGGTTACTATAGACATGGGGACGCGAACGGAGTCGGGGACGGTGGACAAGCCCAACCCTTTTCGCGAAAAGATCTCCGGGTTGACCGCGAGCACCACTTATGCCTATCGGGTGCGCGCTGTGAACGATTGGGGCGCGGCAACCTCGGCGTGGGTTTGGTTTGCCACGCATCCGGCTGATTTCATCATGACTTCGGATCTTGGCTGGCCGCGGGGCGGGTATTATGATGGGTATGACCGCCTGGGAATGGACGCTCCCATGCCCGGATGGAGGCATGGAACGTCATTCACGTTTCGATGAGAGATAGGCCGCGCCGGATGATGTGCAACGGCTCCGCCGTCGCTAAGGCTATGGCGGGCACGGTCGCTGTGTTCAGGGGGAAGAAAACGGCGGGGCCCGCCGTGTCCAGGGGGAGTCCCGACTCTCCGGGAGGTCGGGAGTTTCCGCTGGTAAAGGCCAAGCATGGGGAGGAACGGCAATGACAAAGACGCAGAGAACAGTGAAGTTTTTCATGGCGTTGTGGGCGGGAGCGCTCCTCACTGCCGGCGCGAACAACATCCGTGTGACGAACATCGCTTTGAAGCAGCAGGACGTGGGGGGGAAGACAGTTCGAGTGCAATGCGACGTTGGCTGGGAGAACTCGTGGCGGAACGAGTTGAATCACGATGCGGTCTGGGTGTTTGTGAAGTTCCGGCCGGAGGGATCGAACGAGTGGGAGCACGCGTTTCTTTCGACGAACAGCGCTTCTCACGTTGCCGCGGCGAATAGCGAGATCATCGCGGTTCCGGACGGGACGGGTGTGTTCATTCGTAGATCGGGCTCATACACTGGTGAGGTCAATTATGCCGACACGCGGCTCTTGTGGGACTACGCCTCAAACGGCTACGCATTTGCGAAGGGCGATTCGATTGAAGTCATGGTGCACGCGATCGAGATGGTGTTCGTGGCGGAAGGCTCGTTTTACGTGGGCAGCGGCGGGACGGAAAACGGCAGTTTCACGGACGGGAGTTGGGGCAGCGGCGCCAGGCTTCCCTTTGCGATCACGAATGAACTTGTGATCACGATCACCAACGCGGCCGGCTGCCTCTGGGGAACGTCGACGAACGGCATTAACACGATAGGTCCGGCGGGTGTGTTGCCCGATGCCTTTCCGAAGGGATATGCGGCGTTCTATTGCATGAAATACGAGATCACACAAAGGCAATATGTCGAGTTCCTGAATCTTCTCACATACGCGCAACAAGCCAGCAGAACGGCAATCAGTCCGGCCTCGGTTGCGGGCACATATCTGCACAACGCGTCCCGGCATGCGATCAAGATAGCTGATTCGGGTGTCAACCCCGGGACGCCGGCGGTGTATGAGACTGAGAATCCCTACGTGGCGTGTAATTATCTGTCCTGGACGGACGGTGCGGCCTACGCGCAGTGGTTGGGGTTGCGTCCTATGACGGAATTGGAGTATGAGAAGGCGTGCCGTGGTCCCGCAAGTCCCGTGGCGAACGAATATGCGTGGGGGACGGCGAGCGTCGCGTCGCCGAAATACACCCTGGCCGATGTCGGAGCGGCTGCGGAAAGCATTGCCACGGGGTACGATGACAGCGGCACGCATGGCAACTGCAATTATTGGATCTCTGGTGCGTATTCGAGCCCTATGCGTGTCGGGATATTTGCGACCTCGTCGAGTGATCGGGTTCGGGCGGGCTCGTCGTATTGGGGGATTATGGAGCTGAGCGGGAACCTGTGGGAGGGCTTTGTATCTGTGGGATTGACAAGCGGGCGTGAATTTGAGGGTACGCATGGGGATGGTGAGTTGTCCGTGGGGGGCAACGCGACGCAGTCGGACTGGCCGGGCACGAACGGCATCGGGTGGCGCGGCGGTTCATGGGGCTGGTTTGAAGAGTTCACTCGCACGTCGAACCGCAACTTTGCGGCCGTCGCGTCTTCTAGCAGGAGTAACGATTCAGGGTGGCGCGGCGTGCGCGGGGCGCCGACGGGGGTGGGTCCTTGAAGAGAGTTTTGATTGTCGATTTTTGATTGCCGATTGCAGGAAGGCAGCGGGGGGCGGTTTTTAAAAAGCAGAAATCAGAAGTGGGCAGGCTTTATTACAGCCGGGATCGCTGACCCGGTTGCGCATGTTGTCGGCATCACGAACGCCTTCGTGCTCTCCATGCCCTTCATTGTGAAACAAGTCTGTTCAAAGTTTCTCAACATGGTCCAGAATTCGCGTTGCGCCTTCGATGACGCCCCTCGAATACTTTTTGCGCGCGACTATTCCGCCGGCCCGGCGGACGGCGGCCTTGATCAGGGGGTTGGCGTTTGCAGGGCATACCATCCATTTCGCCACGGCGGGATCGAACATGTGCAGGTCATTGGTCTCATCTCCGGCGATGATGGTCTCTTCGGCGCGCACACCGAGCCGCTCCCGCACCTGTTTCAGTATTCCGCCCTTGTTCATGTGGCTTGGGATGAGTATGCCATCAGTCTTCCGCTGGGGATTCATTATGTAGTAGTCGCCGGAATCGAGCAGTGGGCGCATCAACCGCCACACTTCGGGTTCGCGTTTCGCGCGGCATTTGAAGTCAATTATGCAGAAAGAAGAGGAAAAAGCGCTGTCGAATGAGATTTTTTCGACAAGGTCGGCCTTGAGGATCTTGATGAAGATGCTGCGCGCGCGGGGCCAGACCTTGGCCTTGAAGGCGCGACAGACTTTTTCGACGTGTTTGTCGTGGCGTCGGTCACGGATCAGCCGCCCGGAGCGCAGCCAGCCTATGCTCATTCCGCTCTGCCCGATAAGCATTGCCGGCCTCGATCGGAGTCCGCTGCGCATGAGGAGTTCGGCCTGCGGTTCGAGGGACCAGCCGGTGTTGGTGGCCCAGCGGATGCCGCGCTCCTGGAGACCGTCAAGGAAATGCACGAAGGGCGCGGGCAACTGCGCGTAAGGCTTGTAGCCGCCAAGCGCGGTGCCGTCAAAATCGAATACGAACAGCTTTATCTTCATGGCCGGGCTTAGAACCCGTACCGCATTGTCATGAAGATTTCCTTGTTGTCGCTGAACTGACCGAAGAGCGTGGTGTCGGAGCCTGTCATGATATGGGCGCCAGCCGACATCACCAGGTCATCGGTCAATTCGTAGCTGGCCTGTGGGCTGATCCGCCAGTCGCCGTGTTGACCGTAGAGCAGCATGATCTCGGGCTTCAGGCGGTCCCAGAAGTACTGCGTGGAGATTTTCAGGCTCAGCATGGTCTCAACCTGCTCGCGCGGGTGGTAGGTTGCGCCATTGAGCAGCGGGTAGGAAAGCCCGCTCCTCGGGTCGGTCGCCTCGCTTTTTGAGTCAATCATCTGAATCAGCTGGAAGCTGAAAAGGTACTTGATGAAGAAATACTTATCCAGGCCCATCACGTAGTTATAGTGATCAACGTCCGTCAGTCCCTTCTGTGAGCTGTCCTCACCGAACCCGCACTCATCGCCGCGCGTGTAGGCGAACTCGCTGCGGACGGTCAATCCTTCAAGCGCCCCATCGTTGATGCCGTACGAGCATGACGCGCCCATGACGCGTATGTAAGGATACTGCTTGGTGAAGTTATAGGTCGAGCCGACCGGGAGCATGCCCGCCGCCGGCGAGTCGCCGATGGCCGTGGACATGTCCGTCTCAACGTTGACGACCGAGGACATGCTGTAGCCCTGCATGTAGTTCAGGGAGTACGAAAGGTTTTCAACCACGTCCTGCCACCGCACGCCGAACTTGGAGTTGTTAAGCGAATCCGAAGGCTCGTCCTCGAAGTTATTCACGGTGTAGCCCATGGAAGCCAGTCTTGCCTTGGCGATGTCGCCCACCCGTGTGGCGCGGAAGGTGAAGGGCGCTCCGTTCACCGGGATCAGGTTCGGCTCGAAATTTAACGGGATGACGAACAACTGCAGGGCGCTGTTTAGGGTGGGGGAGATCTCCGCCTTGGCCGTCCACTGCGGGATTCTGCTGTCAACGAACGGGGCGAGGGTGAACTCGCGCATGTCCATGGGGTTCACTAGGTCCAGCACCTTTACGCCGTCGGCCGTGCCCCAGACAATCGTCTGTTTACCAAGCCGGATGTCCAGCAGGTCGGACGTGTAGTCGGCGTAGCAGTCCCTCAGCCAGTCCCATTCCTCGCGCGGATGGCGGTACTCGTGGGCCGCCTGGTCGCTGTACTCGTTGTTGGCGTCGTACACCGAGTCATAGTAGTAGCGCAGGTTGACGAACGCGGACAGGTAATCGGTGGGGGAATAGAGCATCTTCAGCCCGGCCTCATCCCTTATCTTCATCCAGTTGTCGTCGCCCGTGATTCTATAGGCGGTCTCGTTTTTCACGTAGCCGGAAAACTCGACACCCTCAACAACCTCGACCGCGTCGGCGCCCAGAGGCACCGTGCAGGAAATAACCGCGGCCGTCACAACGCTGATTAATGACTTCTTCATGTTCCTCCTTTTATTGCAACTACTCAGTTTGTGTGTAATTTGACGGCCGCACAAGGCTGTGCGGCCCTACCAGGAATTTTAAAGGTAGGGAGGGACAGCCTGTCCCGCCGATCTTTGATACGACCATCTGAGTAGTTACCTTTTATTTACCAATTGCTGCGCATCAGGCTTTTCTCGGTGAAGACTTTCTCTTCGAGCCCGCAGTTGACCTCATATTCATCGTTATTGATCGCGGTCGAGTGGCCCGTGCTGAACGTATGCGCCTCGAGCACCCTCTGAACGGGACCTTCCTTGTACTGCTCATACACGCGGACGATTGTGCGGGCCGCCTTGCCGTTTTGGTCGTATATTTCCTCGAATATGTTCGCGCCTGTGGTTTTGTCCAGATAGACCTTGCGCTTTAAATAGTACCAGCCGGTTTTCTTGGTCGTGCATTCCACGACTTGGCATGGGATCTTCTCGTTGACCATCTCGCCGTTCACCCGCAGTTTGCAGCCTGGGAACACCTCGTCCGGGAGCTTCTTGTAAGTCTCGTCGTCCCACTTGCGGGATGTCACGTCCTCAGTGGTGAAATCGCTGCCCATGAACGCATCCTCGCCCTCTGCGGGGGAGGTCCTGCGCACCTTCTTCAGGCTCGGCAGCCATAGCCACTGGTCGCGCTGTCTTTCCGGGGACATGTAGCTCCACGTCATGACGGCGAGGCCCTTCACGTTTTCCGGGTGCGTTATGACCACCATGTCCTTGTAGTCCAGGTCGTCCGAAGCGCGGTTGAGGGTGATGCGGAAACGCTGAGCCTTGCGTACGCGGGTCATGCCGGAGCGTGGAATATAGGAAATCGTGCAATCATGAATGAAGCTGTCCTCGAGGAACCTGGTGTACTTGATCACGTAGTCAATCTTCATCAGATCGTCGGCCGACATGGCAGGTGTGGGCTTGTCGAGCTTCACCGCCCTCGCGGCAGTTTCGTCGGATTGCCCGCTTGACACAACGATGGCCGCCGCGAGCGCCGCCATGCAGAGAGTGTTACGATTGTTCTTCATCTTGCCTCCTGACTTATTTGTTGTTTGAGAACGTGGACAGTAAATCTATTACTTCCTTAGAAAATGTAAAGCAAAAATCACTACCATCCCATAGAAATGAGGGGATAATCTCGCGCAGAGGCGCTGAGGCGCAGAGTGGTAAGTAATGTATGGACAGTGTGAATTGGTGTGAATTGGTGTGAATTGGGGTCAAGTCTCAATTTGCGATTCCGCTGAAAAACCTCGTTTGATATTATCCTTTAACACAGCGGCTCGTCACTTTCAAGCCAGCTGTTGACGCGAGCCGAACGCGCCGCGGCGGCGGCGCGGCGCGTTCGGCTCGCGTGCTCACAGGCGTTTCGCTCGCGCATCGTTTTTTTTTATCTCGAAACACCACTTTCTATGGGTTTTCTCAATCCGCGATGGCCGGCAGCCAGATACTGTCGACACTGCGGGACTGAAGCGCCTCCCACGCCAATCGACGGAAGAGCCGCCGGATGTTGCAGGCAGCGCCGATGAGGTAATTCTGGAGCCGCACCTTGGCCTGACCACGATAACGAGCTTGGCGTAGGCCATAGCCACGGACCAATTCGCTTTGCGTTCCTTCGATGCCGTTGCGCCGGTGCATTTCCTGCTTGAAGGCCCCGGTCTGCATTTCCCGTCGCCGCTCTTGCAAGAGCGAATGCAACTCTCCGACCACGAAGGTGCGATGGTCCTGGCCAGCGCTGACGCATTGCCCGCGTAGCGGGCAATGCCCGCAGACCGTCTTGCTCCATTCGATCCGAAAAGCCACCTTGCCCGTGGTCTGCGCTTCCAGGCGACTGCAGTTACTACTGCGCTGGCCAGCGGGACACACGGGGCTGAAAATCACCATCTCTTCTTCGTGAAAATGAACCGCGGTTTCAGCACCGCCACGAGGCAGGGCAGGAGGACGAGGGCTCCCAGCATGTTGAGAAGCATTATGGAGCCGAGCACCAATCCGAGCCGCGCCTGGAGGCGAATGGGTGAAAACGACCAGGCCAGCACCCCTATGGCCACTGTTATGCCGGTGAAGAAAACGGCCTTGCCGGATGTTCGCAGGGAGCGAAACAGCGCCTCGGCCAACGGCATGTCGCGCCGAAGCACGAACTCGCCTCTGAGTCTGCTCGCAACGTATATGCCATAATCAATTCCCAGTCCTATCCCGAGCGCGGCCACGGGCAGGGTCTCGACCGTGAGGGTTACTCCCATGAAGCCGAGCACGCCGAAAGTGATCAGCATGCCCGCCACCAGCGGCACGAGGAGGATTATTCCCGCGACTGCCGATCGAAATGCCAGTGACACGCAGATGAACACCAGAATGCTCACCTGCAGTATGTTGCGGGGAAGGGTGTCCGCTATTATCTCGTTGACCGCCGCGGTCATTCCGATTTCGCCGCCTGCGTAATGGAATTGCGCTTTGTCGGTCTCGTGGTTCTGGTCAAGCCATTCCCGGGTGGCAGCTATTGTCCTGTTGATGGTTTCGGCCTTGTGGTCTTTCAGGTCAATCTTGATGTTCGCCCGCTGATAATTGGAATCCACCACTGGAGTGAAGTCCTGCGGAAACCCGCTGGAGGTATATAGGAACAGGTACTCGGCTATAGTCTTGTCGTTGTCGGGGATTTTCAGCTCGGCGGGGTTGAAGTCGAACATGGTGAAATTGAGGCCCTTGATGTAGTCGGCCAGCGACAGAGCGTAACCGGCCTGGGGAATGGACGCCAGGAGATGGCGCTGCAGCGCTTCCATTTCCTTCAGAACATCGCTGTTGATGAGCGCGTCGCCCTCGGAGCCTTCGACGAATATGTAATAAGGGTTCGAGCCGGTGAACTTTTCATTGATGAATCGCTCGGCACGGTTGTAGGGCGAGTCGGAATACAGCAGGGCGGAGCCCTCCTCATTGTCGCCCACAGCCAGCTTCCGGACCCCGAACGCGCCGATGAGGGCGAGAAGGGCGAATGAGACTAGAACGAACACCTGTCCGCGCCTGTGCGTCACCATGGCTGCTATGTTGCCCAGCAACCGGTTCAGGAGCGTTATCTTCTCCTCCCTCTCGACTTCCAGAGCGGTCGGCTTGGGCAGATAGGAGAGGAGCGCCGGAACGAAGGTGATCATGGTGATAAAAATGCTCAGCACTCCTATCCCGGCGGCCAGCGCCATGCTTCTGATGAAGGTCAGGGGGACGATCATAAGCGAGAGGAACCCGAGCGCGTCGGTGATCAGCGAAGCGGCGGCCGGCACCAGCAGTGATTGCAGCGTGTCGCGAGCCGCCTTGCGTCCGTCGGAATGGGGGCGGGCGATCCTCTCGTAATATCGCTTGACGAATTGGACTGTGTGGCTCACAGCCAGCGCCATGATCAGGAATGGAACGAGTATGGTGCCTGGATTGAGGTGGTAGCCCATCAATACGAGCGGACCCAGGCCCCATATGGTCGAGATGAGAGCGGCGAGCATTGGCAGCAGCACTCCGCGCTTGGAGCGGAACGCTGCGAAAAGAAGGGCGGCCATGATCACGATCGTAGCCATGAAGACCTTGAACATGCTCGGCAGGTAGAAGTCAAACCAGCCCTCCATTATCGGCCTGCCGGCCAGGAATATCTCATGGTCGTCATCCTCCTCCGCCCGGATGATATCGTTCAGGTGGTTGAAGATGTGGCGGGATGAGACGTTTGACTCGAAATCGGCCTGTATCAGGGTGCTGGTGAAATCCTTGGACACGATAGGTCCGAACTCGGAGCCGCGCGATCCGTAGACGAGTGGGGTGTTGATGATCTTTTGCTTCAGCTCCGCGATCTCGCCGGGAGTCTGCGGTGGCGTTCTCATCAGTTGCGACACCGAAAAGCCGTCGGGCACCGGCCTGTTGAATTTCACCCTGCGCGAGGAGAGGGATAGCACGCGGCCGGCGTTGATGCCGTCGCTCAGGTAAAGTTTCTCGGTGATGCGATGCACCTTTGCGAGGGTATCTGGGTTGAGAATGTTCCCGTTCCTGACCCTAATTGCGATAGACACCTGGTTCAAGCCGCCGAAAGTGTCGTTCAGGTTGTTCTGCACGATGAGAAACGGATGTTCCT
>CAYWJE010000082.1:0-13066 GCA_964458525.1 uncultured Verrucomicrobiota bacterium | reverse complement strand
ACTCGGAAGCCTTTACCGTTGTCGGCGTGGTCTCGATCGAGGCGGAGCCGGATGTGGTGTGTCTGGGCAACACGAACGTGAGCTTTAAGATCACCACGAAGCCGGAAGGATACAATCACATGATTTCATACACACGACCGGATCTGACCACCCCCGGAGTCAAGGAAGTCGTCGCCACCTGCGGAAGTTCCGCTGCCACCTGCGAGGTTGCCGTCATTAAACTTGAGATCGCCGATCTTCAGCGTCTTCCGATATTTGGCACTGATCCACTTGGCTCTAATGAGAAGAGCGTCAGCGTTACTGTTACCCCTTCGCCCGTTCCGGGGGGGTGTATCTGTAACGCTTGCGCTGTCCACTGAAGGTGGAACGGGCGCAGCCACTTTTGACGATGGCTCAAAATCTAAGACGATAACACAAAGCACAATGGTAAAGGTTCGAGGTGTCACCAATAGTGATATCAATGACAACATCAAACTCGCAGCGCAGATCAGTGGAAGTGAGTGTGCCAAGGATCTCTTTACGGTAAGCACATGGCCATATGAATTACGTAACACTCTTCATAGCACCAATGACCATTTCGGATTGTCGGTTGACGTGAGTTGGAAGAGTGAGAGTGGAGATTTGGGGGATTTGGGAAATACGGACGTTAGGGAATACGTAACATATACTCATCCGGGTGCCAACCCACCGTTTATGGTGCATGGCGGAGATCCCACTATAAAGCCCGTTCCTCCTATTCCCGGAACCGATGGTTCTGCCTTTGATTCACACGACTATCAATCTGGTTGGGTCGACTTTTCGACAGGAGTCACAGACTACATGGAGTCTTCGCAAGAGTATCAATTTCGCGATACAGTGATGAATTCGAGCTGGGATGATGGTGTCTTAGGAACCTTCACAATCAAGCGCGAAGTCATTAATGATCCTGGCGGAACATACAAGTTTAAGACATCGAAAACAGGCACCGGTGGCTTTTCTCAATTCTGTACAGAGACCCCATGAAAGGAGACAACAGCTATGTTATTATCACGGAAGTTACGACTATTGTTGGCGACAATTATCCTAGCAGGAGGGATGCAAATGCATGCTGTCGCGTCTGATCTTGACCTTGTTTTCCAAATTGACAGCGTGAAAGGCATATTAACGGGAAATGCTGATCATGCAGTTGGAGAGCCTGTTTGGATACAGATCAATGTATCGAACCGGACTAGTAGAGCTACGACGATCTGGATGCCAGGCAGTAAGAATCATGGATTCGTCATTGAGGTGGATACGAAGGATAAAGATAGAGTCAAAAGTATAGAGCAAGCTCATCAGCTAGAGCAAAGCTTTCAGAAGCTTTTGATTCCAGCAAATGGATTCGTGACGTATGACGTGCTTCTTAACGATTTTTTAAGAGTGTTGCGCACTGGTGATCTACACCTGATTTGCGTGATGGCGGCTAGAGATGAAGATCGTCGTGCCTTGACTTTGAGTACACTTTTCCTTGTTGAGTTTAGTTGTAGCCTATCGGATACCGAGCGGCAAAACATTGCATCTCGTTTGAAGAACAAACTTGATTCGGTGGCTCAAAAGGAACGTTTGAAGATAGTCAGAACGGCAATTGCACTTTCATCGGAATATTCCGTGGATTTGCTTATCAAAGCGACGAATGATCAAGATGAGTACGTTCAGTTGGAGGCTGTGAACGGACTTTCGTTGCTGAACTCGGATAAAGCGATCGCGGCACTAGAGCAAGTCTTGCAAAAGGGATCTAAAGCTGCGCGACGAGCAGCTGAAGTAGCTCTACGGGACTCTACGCGCAGCAAGACGTCGGGCAAGGAGTGAATATGCTTATGCTGCTGGGTACGAACGCAATGTCTACATTGGCATTCTAAGCTATTTAAATTTGCAGCGGACACGATTGTCGCCACCTGCGGAAGTTCCGCCGCCACCTACGCGGTAACAGTAGTGAAGGTGGAATTGCGACAGACCGACAGCAACACGTGAAGCGGTTGTTGACTTGCAGTCCGGATGCGATTTCAAGCGCTCAATGAAATCAGCGAAACGGGCAAGCCGTTCGCAGGCCGCCGCAATGACCATCACGGCGACGCCCATCCATGATTCACGGCTTTTTCCATCCAGCCGTCCGCGATGAATTCGGGCGGGAACAGCGACAAATCGCAGGTCAAAGTTTTTTGTTTTCCCTGCTTGACAATGACTCCATACTGAAGCTATTGTTTTTACTTTCCATCAAGGAATAATTATGAAACGAACATATCAACCATCTGTTAAGAAACGCAAGAGAAAGCACGGTTTTCGCGCGCGCATGGCCACAGCCGACGGGCGCAAGGTCCTGGCAAAGCGCCGCCGCGAGGGGCGGGCAAAGCTTACTGTTTAGCCCTTTCATTCTTGCGCAACACTCCGGATTTCCCCGGCAGGTCCGCGGCAATGCAAGTGGCGAATCAATGAGCAAGTCCAAAGCCAACCGTCCATCGAACGGCAGATTCTGCACGCTGTCTCGAAAGCAAAGGCTGCTTCGAGCTTCTCTTTTCAGGCAGGCCTACGATCAGAACCACCGGTTTTCTGGACGCTTCATGACCATGTGGCTGCGCAAGGATGTGGATTCTTGCCTTCGGCTTGGCGTAGTGGCCAGCAAAAGAATAGGAAATGCGGTTGCCAGAAACAGGGCCAAGAGACGGCTGCGCGAGGTTTTTCGTCTCAATCGCCGCCTGTTTGACACGACCGACGATGCCGTGTTGGTGGCACGCCATGCCATTTTGAAGGCCGATTGGCCCGATATCGAAAAGGAGCTCTTGCTGCTTGCCCGCAAGGCCGGAATTCTCCAGCGGAATTGCGGGCAACCAGCCGACTCACCAGGATGAATACGATGCGATTTCTGCTTATTACGATGATCAGGGCCTACCAAACGGTCCTTTCCCCTTTCCTCGGCGACCACTGCCGTTTCTACCCCTCGTGTTCGTCATACTCCATTGAGGCTATCAGGATGCACGGATGCATTCGAGGACTTCTCATGACCGCCGGCAGGCTCCTGAGATGTCACCCATTCAATCCCGGCGGATTTGACCCGGTTCCCGAATGCCGCGGAGCGGATCATGGCCGAATTCAAGATGTTCGGAATGCCTGAAAGGCGCTTATGAAGAAACAGGACCTTGCCGTCATTGTTGTATTGTTCGCACTCATGCTCGCATGGCCGACCGTCTACCGCAAGCTCTTCCCCCCTGCCCCGCAGCAGGTGGCAACTTCATCCGCGCAGCAGCCTGTTGCTTCTGAACCGATGACCACACAGACCATGGATCCGGAACCAGTGGCGGCACCGTCCATCGAACAGGCGCCGGAAGATGATACGGCTGAGGAGATCGCGTCCAGCGTCCCCGAAAAAATTCTCACGCTCGATAACGAATGCCTGTCCATCGCCGTTTCCTCGCGCGGCGGCGGGATCGTGTCCGCCGAAATGAAGCAATACCGCGCCCGGCTTGACCCGGAAAGCGAACCGCTCACTTTTGATTTTTCCAAGCGCCCGGCCATGTCACATATCGGGCTGCCCGGCTTCTCGGCTTCATCGGATTTCGATATTAACGTCCGGTCGAAGAGCTCTATTCAGCTTGAAAGGACCAACAGCGACGGCATCCATCTCGTGCGCACGATAACGCTCACCCAGGACTACGAAATCGACGTTAAAGATTCATTCTCTCACGAGAGCGACGCCGCAATGGTCCTGCCCCGGCACAATCTCACCGTCGGCCCGATGAAACTGGACCCGAACGTCTCGAAGGCATCCCGCCAGCACAACATCGGTGTTGACGTCCTGCTGTTGGCGGCAGGCGAGGGCGTGAAGAACTGGGCTTCGAAGCTGCCGGGGTTTTTCAAGGCGGCGAGAAAGGATCTCAATCTTCCCCGGCTTCCCGAGTCAGTCGTGGTTTTCACCAACACCCCGGCAGAATGGGTGGCCGCGAAGGACAAGTTCTTCGTGCAGATACTCGAGGTGGACCAGGAAAGCCTGGGCTATGAAATGCGCATAACGCGCAGCCTGCAGGCAGGCGAGGGCTCCGATCCGCGGGTCAACCCAAAGAACGCGGAAATTGCGAGCGTTTCAGCAGCATTGGCGCTGCAGCCGGCAACCATCGAGCCGGGTACGACATTTTCCCGCCACACGAAATACTACGTGGGACCAAAGAAACTGTCTATTCTCCAGAAGCTCGGCCTGCACAAGGACAAGATAATGGATTTCGGCTGGTGGACGCCGGTCTGCAAGATACTCCTCCGCGTTCTCAATGCCATGTACACCGTCCTCCCGAGCTACGGCTACGCGATCATCCTGCTTACGATCCTCATACGCATCATCTTCTGGCCGCTCACGCACAAGAGCGCAGAGAGCATGAAGAAGATGCAGGCGCTGCAGCCGGAGATGATGGAACTCAGGAAAAAATACAAGAACAACCCGAAGACGATGCAGGCCGAGACAATGGCGCTCTACAAGACGCACAAGGTGAACCCAATGAGCGGCTGCCTGCCGATGCTCATCCAGATACCGGTGTTCATAGCGCTGTTTGTGGTGCTCCGCAGCGCGATAGAGCTCCGGTTTGCGCCATTCTGGTGGATCAAGGATCTCAGCGAGCCCGAGGGCTTGCTTGCAGGTGTCTTTCCCATTCCGCTTAACATTCTTCCCATAATCATGGCCGCCACGATGATGTGGCAGCAGAAATTGATGCCGGCGACCGATCCGAACCAGCAGAAGATAATGACCCTCTTCATGCCCATTATGATGCTCGTGATGTTCTACAACATGCCATCGGCTCTGGTATTGTACTGGTCCGCCAGCCAGTGCATCATGATCGGCCAACAGATCATCCAGAAAAAGAAGGCCGCCGGCAAGACGCCGGAAGAGGCAGCAAAAGCTTGAGCGTGAAATGCAGATTACCTTTGATTCGGTAACACAGCGTTTCGGCAGGGTCACCGCGGTTGACGCGGTATCGTTCCGCATTGAGCAGGGCGAGTGTTTCTTCCTGCTCGGCCCGTCCGGCTGCGGCAAGACGACCGTGTTGCGGATGATCGCAGGATTCGGAACGCCGGATTCCGGCCGGATTCTCTTCGACGGAGTCGTGGTCAACGATCTGCCGCCCCACAGGAGAAACACCGGCATGGTGTTCCAGCAGTACGCACTCTGGCCGCACATGACCGTCCGCAAGAACATCGAGTTCGGGCTCACCTCGCCCGGCAGGAACCCGCGCGCCGCCGAGCGGCGCCGCCGCGTGCAACGGATGATGGAAATAGCGAGAATCGAGGAACTGGCCGACCGCAAGCCGAACCAGCTTTCCGGCGGGCAGCAGCAGCGCGTGGCGCTCGCGCGAGCCCTGGTCGTCGAGCCGGGCTGCCTGCTGCTCGATGAGCCCCTGTCCAACCTCGATGCTAAACTGAGAGTTGAGCTGCGCATTGAAATCAAGCGCATCGTCCGGAAAACCGGTATAACCACCGTCTATGTCACCCACGATCAGGAGGAGGCGCTCAGCATGGCGGACCGCTGCGCGATAATGCGAAACGGGCGCATCGAGCAGCTCGCCGCCCCGAAGGAGCTTTATGAACACCCAGCCAACCGCTTTACGGCTGAATTCGTCGGCGGCGCGAATCTGCTCCCAGGCAGCGTGATCTCCGCTTCGTCCGCCGGGACAGAGGTTCGGACCGCGGCCGGGGACTGGACCGGCCCGGAAAGCAGTTTCGCCGCAGGCGACAAGGTGATCATCGCCATCAGGCCGGAAAAGCTGCTGCTATCGTCGTCAGCAGCAGCGGGTCTGAATTCCTTCCCTGGCAAGTTGACGGAAACCATGTATTATGGAAATATGGTTGAGCACTGGGTAATGCTTTCGAATAATGTGGCAGTCAAAGCCGCCGGAGCCGAAGGCGTTCCGCTTCCCGTGGGATCGGATGTTCAATGCCGGGCCAACCCGCAGGATATCGTCATTCTTCCGGAGGAAGAGTGATCTGGATCAAACAACAGGAGGAGAAATCGCTATGAAATACAACAAGGGACCGATCACGTTGCGTTCAATGCCATTCTGGTGCGTGGGCAATCCGCTTGGAGACCCGTTTGGCTCCAGTGTCATGGATTCGATGGATTCGCTGGATGTCGCCGAGATCATAGTTTGGGCGGCGCGGGAGGGCCTCGTCGAGGCAACGGGATTCCACGATGACGACCTGGTGACATGGGATCCTGAGCGGCCGGACGACGATCTTGACACGAAGAGCGAGACTTACCGGAAACTGCGAGCGCTCAAGAAAAAGCTGGACGCCGCGAGATTGACGATCAATACGGCCACCTGCAGCCTGCACGGCAATCCAATTTTCCGCAGGGGCGGGCTGACGAACCCGGACAAGGAGCTGCGCCATCTGGCCAGGCTCAAGGTTGAGCGAACGCTGCGCATCGGTCACATGTTCGGGGCGCGCCATTTCACCTACTGGGTCGCGCGCGACGGCTTCGAGGTGCCCGTGACGGTGGACTGGAACAACGTCTACAAATGGCTCGGCGAAGGGCTGAATGGCGCCGTCCGCTACATCGAGAAAAAGCGTTTCTCGAATTACAAGCTATGCACGATCGAGCCGAAGCCGAATGAGCCGCGCGGCCACATGTTCCTGCCGACCGCCGGCCATGCCGCCGGCTTCATATGCGGATACCTCGAAAAGCCCGACTTCTGGGGCGTCAACCCTGAGCTGCTGCAGCACGAGAGTATGGCGCTTCTCAACGCGGTACATACCGTCGGCTACCTCGTTTCGCTCAAAAAGCTTGCCTTCCTGCATTTCGGCAGCCAGATCAAGGCACAGTTCGACAACGATTTCCCGCCCATGACGGGTCCCGAAGGCCTCAAGGAATCGGTGCTCATGTTCTGGGCCCTTGAAAAAATGGGCTGGAAGGGAACGGTCGAGTTCGACTGCCACATGCTGAGAACCGAGGGCGACCCGGATGACCCGATCGAATGCCGAAAGGCTTTTGTAAGGAATTGCGTGATCGCGCTCGATATGGCGCTGGAACTCGCAGCCCGTCTCAGGGGATTCAAGGCGTCATCAAAAAGCGAAACCGAGAACGACCTTGCGGCTCAAATGAAGATGTGCAAGGTCGGCGCCCCGTCGTTCAAGAGAAAACGCAGATGATCAGGCGCGCTGTCAAGCGTCGCCTGAATACTTCTTCCTTAAATGAAGTTTTCTCGCCGTCATTACCTATTGGCGGCAGAAGTATTCCAGCTTTTCCATTTTCCTATAGTCCCATAGGATGGCAATGGGTTAATATAAGAGGATTTTGCAAAACGCGGCTTCAATCCGGTCGGGGTGTAACCCGACCCTCCAGATTTAACACAAAGCCTCTGTGTTCAGAACTGGAGGGACGACTTTCACGTTGTCCGCAGAGGTTTTGTAAGAGCCTTATAAGAGAATCATGCCAACGGCGCCAATGAGCAGTCGTGGCAAATGAACTCGTCAAGAACTGTTGTTTGATCGTAACTGCTCAGGTCGCGCAATGTTTGACGGCCGCACAAGGCCTGCCCGCCCGCCTGCAGCGCTTAGAGCGCAGTGCTTGCGCACAGGCCGCTGCAGGCGGGCTGTGCGCGGCTTGCCGCGCCAAAGGCGTGGTCCCGCCACATTTATTGCGCATGACCTGAGTAGTAACGTTTAATCTGGATTTGGCCAGCCGCGAGTCCACCGGGCGGGCGCAAGGTCCAGCCGGTCAATTCCACAACGCGCGATGATGAAGATGCAAATACCGGAGAAAATTCTCAAGCGTCTCGACGATTGCGCGATGGGTGAACGCGCCCGCCGCGTTCAGCAGCTTTCCTTCTCTGCGGCCGCTTTTCTCGTCTGCGAGATGCGCCGGGCCTGCTCCTGTCCCGTCCTCCTTGTCACGTCAAACATGAAGGACCAGGACGAGATGCTGCACAACCTGGCCGCCTTTGCCGGCGGAGACGGGAGGGATATCGTGTCCTTCCCCGCATACTCCGACACAGCCGGGCGCGAGATCAGCGCCGACCTCGACACGACGGGCGAACGGATCAACGCTGCGCTTCGACTAGCGCGGGGCGGAAACCCGCTGATAGCCACCTGCATACAGGCGATGGGTCAGGCGGCCATATCGCCATCCCTCCTGCTCGCCCAGACAATCAGTCTTTCACCAGGCGCTGATGCTGATCCTGCCGCAATCGTCCCGTTCCTGGAGAAGGCCGGATACGAATTCGGGCCGGAAGTCCAGAACAAGGGTGAGGCTGCGCTTCGCGGCGGGCTGCTCGACATATGGCCACCCACCGAGCGCGAGCCGTTTCGTGTCGAGTTCTTCGGATCCACAGTGGAAACTATACGCTCGTTCAACCCGGCTGACCAGCGTTCGACCGGCAAGCAGGAACTTGCACTGATCACACCTGCCGGGGAACCCGTTCCGGACATGGATGCCGACAGGACTTTTTTCACGAGCCATATCAAGGGCGACGTTGTATTCCTCTGGTTCCGGTGCGAAGACGGCGAAGAGCTTGATGCTGCCGTCAAGGCGGCCGCGCAGCCGGGCGCCAGACACTTCATCTCCGGATGGGACTTCGCTGCTGAGCCGGAAGGAGAATCGGAAATGCCGATTGATCTCGGATTCCGGACGATTCCCGAGATCTACACCACCAAACAGAACCTCTTTGAGCCCGATCTCATAGCGGAACAGCGCAAGAGGCTTATCGAATATCTCCAGGACCAGGCCAATGCCGGAGTAAAGATCCACCTCTCTTTCGACACCGGCGGCTCGCTCGAGCGATTCCAAGAAACACACCCCGGGCTTCCCTGCTCAACGGAAACGGGGATTGTCACCGACGGCTTCATCAACCCCGACGCAGCCATCGCCGTTCTCGGCGAATCGCTCATCATGGGCCGACGCAAGCTGGCGCACGGAAAATACGAGTCGGGCGCCAGGCGGCGCCGGGCCAGGACGCATGCCGCAGGCGAAACCATAACCGACTGGACCGGCATCACGCCCGGAGACCTCGTTGTGCACGTGGACCACGGCATAGGAAGATATCTCGGCATGATGGAGATCGAGTTCAACGGCCAGCTCATGGAATCGCTCGCGGTAGAATACGCGGAGGGCGCCAAGCTGTACGTGCCTGTATCGCAAAGTCACCTTCTCAGCCGCTACGTGGGATCGGGAAGGCAGCAGGCTGGTCTGCACCGGCTTGGCGGCTCAACGTGGAAGCGCGCGAAGCAATCGGCCGAGCGGGCCGTGCAAGATCTGGCCGCCTCGCTGCTCCAGATCCAGGCGATGCGCGAATCAATGGAGGGCTTCCCCTACCCGCCTGACACCGAGTGGCAGCACGAATTTGAGGGCGCATTTCCGTATCAGGAAACCGACGACCAGTCACTGGCCATCGAACAGGTGAAAGGCGACATGCAGGCGCTGCGCCCAATGGACAGGCTGATCTGCGGCGATGTGGGCTATGGCAAGACCGAGGTGGCCATGCGCGCCGCGTTCAAGGCCGCGACGGCCGGCAAGCAGGTCGCGGTTCTCGTGCCAACGACCGTCCTGGCGCAGCAGCACTACGAGGTGTTCACCGAGCGCATGGGCGCCTACCCTTTCAACATCGAGCTGCTGTGTCGGTTCCGCACGCACCAGCAGCAGCGCCGCGCCATCGCCGGGCTTGTCACGGGCGCCGTTGATATAGCCATAGGCACCCACCGCCTGCTCCAGTCGGACGTAAAATTCAAGAACCTCGGCCTTGTTATCATTGACGAAGAACAACGCTTCGGCGTCGCGCACAAAGAGCAGCTCAAACAAATGCGCCAGCTCGTTGACGTACTCACCCTCACCGCCACGCCCATTCCGAGAACTTTGTACATGAGCCTCACCGGTGCGCGCGACATCAGCATGATCCAGACCGCGCCCGAGGAGCGTCTACCGGTCGAGACCATTGTCGCGCCGCGCGAGGACAAGATTGTGCGCGATGCCATACGCAGGGAACTGGGCAGGGGCGGCCAGGTCTACTATCTGCACAACAGGATAAACTCGATCGAGCCCGTTCGCCAGTGGCTGCTGCGCCTTGCGCCCGAGGCGAGAATCGCCGTCGGCCACGGCCAGACGCCCACGGCCGAGCTATCCAACCTCATGAGGGATTTCGAGCAGGGCGCCTACGACATTCTCCTCTGCACCACGATCATTCAGAGCGGAGTTGATATTCCAAACGTCAATACGATCCTCATTGACAGGGCCGACCGCTTTGGCGTGGCTGATCTCTATCAACTACGCGGACGCGTGGGGCGCTCCAGCCGCAAGGGCTACGCATACCTGCTTCTCCCCCCCAAGGAGCGGCTCGTGGACGAATCGCGAAAGCGCATCCAGGCGATCCTCCAGCACACAGGGCTCGGCTCCGGATTCCGCCTGGCGCTGCGTGACCTCGAGATCCGCGGGGTGGGCAACCTGCTCGGCCACGAGCAGAGCGGCCACATCGCAGCCGTCGGCTTCGACCTGTATTGTCAACTCCTGAAACGAACCGTCTCCCAGATGGCCGCGGCCACCGCCGGGGGCGGAACGCCGCCGCCCATCGTCAATGTCGAGATCAGGCTGGACTTCATCTCGCTCTCCACGAACACCGGCGGCGGCGAACCGGCCGCATACCTTCCGCACGATTATGTGGAGGATGAACGCCAGAGGCTCGGCATCTACAGGAAGATAGCGGGCACGGGCACGCCGGCAGAAGTCGCCTCGCTCCGGACTGAATTCAAAGACCGTTTTGGCGCCATCCCGGTTCCGCTCGACAGGCTGCTCCTGATAGCTGAAATCCGCATTATTGCAGCCGCCAAGAACATCAATTCCATAGAAACAAATGAAGGCAAGATCATGATGAAACGAGGCGGGGAATACATCTTGCCGGACCATCTCTTCCCGCGCCTGCGTTCCGAGCGCGCGGGCGAGCGACTCGCCGAACTGAAGAATCTCATCGAGACGCTTGATTTTTCCGATTCTCCTTGATGAACGAATCATCCTGTGCAATGATGCAGCACAAACATGAGAAGTATTTTCACATCTTCGCTTCTTACCATCTGTTTCTGCGCGGCAGCGTACGGCGCTGAGCCCATTCCGGTTGACGGCACCGCCGCCGTCGTTAATGAAAAAGCGATATCCATGACTGAAGTGATGCTGGCCATGCAGCCGGTTCACAAGCTCCTGGTCCAGAAGCATTCCGGGGATGAACTGAACCGTGAACTGGAGGCAGCTTACGAGAGAACGCTGAACTCGCTGATAGAACGTCAACTCATCCTGGACGAATACAAGGCGCAGCAGAAGTTCGTGGTTCCCGACAACATGGTTGATATGCAAATTGATGAAATACTCCACACCAAATTCGACAATAACCGGGCCGAACTCATGAAGACGCTCGAGGCCGACGGCATAAGCATGGAGGACTGGCGCAAGGAAATAAGGGAGCGGATGATAGTCTCGTTCATGCGCAACCAGGCACTGGACACGGGAGTCACAGTTTCGCCGCAGGCCGTGCGCGACGCCTACGAGCAGAATATCGGGAAATACAGCACCCCATCGCAGGTCGAGCTCAGAATGATCGTTATCAACAAGGGAACCACGGAACAGGATATGGAGGTCAAGAACAAGCAGGCAGGAGACGTCCGAAAACGACTGCTTGCCAACGAAGATTTCGACGAGCTTGCCAAGCAGATATCGGAGGGGACCAAAGCCGCAGCTGGCGGCTACTGGGGATGGATTGAGCCCGACAGCAGGAGGGCTGAGCTTGCCTCAGTTTTAAAAACACTTGACCCAGGCAAGGTTAGCGAGATCATCGAGGCCGGCGACGCATATTACATTCTAAAGATCGAGGCCAGAAAGCATGCGTCCGTAACGCCTTTCGAGGAGGTACAGGAGTCCATCAGGGAGGATCTCCGGCAGAAGGAGACCCAGCGTGCCTACGACGCATGGATTGAACGCCTCAAGAAGAAGGCCTACATAAAGAAGTTCTGATTATCATGCAAAGGAAGCGCGCAACTGTCCTTGCAGTCACTCTCGGCGATCCCGGCGGCATCGGCGCCGAGATAGCCCTCAAGGCCGCATATAATCGGCGCTGGCCTGACACCCTTCGTCTCGTTCTAGTTGGCGACCCCGCCCTTCTGCGCGCTCGCGCCGCTCTTCTCAAACTGCCCGTTCCTCCGGAGGCTCGCACTGATGCGGAGGCATTGGAACTTCCAGCCGTTTCATACTGGAATCCGCGCGACGGCAGCAGGCATTCGCATGCGGCGGACTGGAAACCCGGTGTCACGAACAAGGCCTGCGGCCGCGCCGCCGCGCTCTGGATCCGCGCAGCCGTCGAGGGCTGCATGGCCGGGCGCTTCGGTGGCATTGTCACCGCCCCGATCTGCAAGAAGAGTCTGCAACTGGGGGGCATCGGATTCCCCGGCCACACCGAATACCTGGCGCACCTCACCGGGACCAATCGTTTTGCCATGATGCTCATGGGGGGCCCGCTCAGGGTTGTTCTCGCGACCCGCCACATCCCGCTTTCTCGGGTTCCATCCGCGGTAACCGAGGATGGAATAATCGAAGCTGTTGAACTCGCATCGAAGGCTATCGCCTGGCTCGGGCTCAAGACGAGTCGAATAGGAATCTGCGCCCTGAATCCGCACGGTGGCGAGGGCGGCGCGCTAGGGCGCGAGGAGATAGAAACCATCATTCCGGCCGTTCGGCGCCTGCGAAGCAGAGGTATTGACGTCGAGGGCCCGGTACCCGCGGACGTTCTTTTCTATTACGCCATGAAGAACCGGTACGGCGCCGTTGCCGCCATGTACCACGACCAGGGGCTGGCGCCGCTGAAGATGATAGCTTTTGAGCGCGGGATCAACATCACGCTCGGCCTTCCAATAGTTCGCACTTCTCCCGATCACGGCACAGCTTTCGACCTGGCCGGCAAGGGAACAGCCAACCCCGGCAGCATGATTGAGGCAATCCGGCTTGCGGCGCGGCTTGCGCGCCGCGCCAATCCCTGGGACAGATTGAAACACTAGCCAAATGTATTTGAAATTCGTTTTGGTGTAAAGCCGCGTTAGTGAAGTT
>CAYWJE010000081.1:0-13140 GCA_964458525.1 uncultured Verrucomicrobiota bacterium | reverse complement strand
AGCTTGACAAGTCCGTTTGTGAAAAGCGAAGGCAGGTACGCAAACTTCAGGCGAAACTCGGCGCGATAGCCATGGAAAATGATGAACAGAAGATGCTACTGGCCGCTGTACTTATTCAAGATATTCAAGCGTTGCAAAAAGATCTGGACGAGTTATCTGCTCAACGCCGGAAGACCCCGCGAAAAGTGCCGATTTCCACACTGCCGAAAAATGAACGTCCGAGCCAACTGCTGCCTTTGGGAAAAGTCTTGACTGATACCGTCAAGATGATTGCTTACCGCGCCGAAACGGCGCTTGTGGGATTGATCCAATCGCATCTGTCCAAACCTGACGAAGCAAGAGCGCTAATCAGAGAATTACTTGTTTCCTCCGCCGATATCATTCCTGATAAGTCCGAAAACACGTTGACAATTCGTATTCATCGCATGGTCTGTCCGGCACATGACAAGGCGGTAAGTGCTCTTCTCGATGACCTGAACAGAGAAAATTATCGGCATCCAGAAACAAATGTGAGGATGATTTACCAGCTTGCTTGATCGGCGAAAAAGTGCCAAATTATTTTCCTACCGGATCAGTAAATCTGAATCTAGAAATAATGAAAAGAGAAAGAAAGCCGGTTGCATGGCTGCACGGTGAAGTTAAAATACCGCCGTTTTCTCCATGCGGAAGGATAGAGGCCGGGGAATTGCTTGTGCGGTTGCAATGCGGCGAAACCTTGGGCATGCCGCATTCAAGGCCAATGCCGGACATCGGCGCCCGCTGCCATGAATTGCGGATAAAGGACGATCGGACTGAATGGCGGATTATCTATCGGCTTGACGCCGACGCCGTTCTTGTGCTCGAAGTGTTCACGAAAAAGACACGAGCCACGCCGAAAGACGTGATTCAGAAATGCCGCCGACGCTTGCGGGAATATGATGCCTTGTCATGAAAGGAAATGAAATGAATGCCACGAAAAGAAAACGAATCGAACGCGCAGGCTGGAAATTCGGCGACGCGTCCGAATTCCTTGCCATGACGCCGGAAGAAATAAAATATGCCGAACTGAAACTGCATCTTGCCGACATTCTCGAACAGAAGCGCAAGGCTGAAGGCTTGACTCAAAAAGCCCTTGCGGAGCGGTTGAAATCAAGTCAATCCCGCGTCGCATTCATGGAAAAGGGCGTTTCTGTTTCAGTTGATCTGATTCTTCGCGCGCTGTTTGCCTTGGGCATGAGTCAAAAGGAAGTTGCTGAACAGATGGCGGGATAAAGGGTGGAGGATAAGGGAATCGAACCCTCGACCTTCTGAATGCCATTCAGACGCTCTAGCCAACTGAGCTAATCCCCCACAGAAAACGGATTTGCGGCATCCTATGAAAACTGCGGCACTAAGTCAACTGTTTGTTGTCGATCATCGCGAGAATGGCGGATCGCATGGCCGCTATGTCCGCCCGCGTATCCTTGCATGGACCGTGAGGCCTGGTGTTCGGGACGGCCAGCACCGGTTTGGGAAACGCCGCGCGGATGCCGTCAACCAGCTCCTTTTCACACGCACATGCGACGATCGCACGAACTCCGGGGTCTCTTGCCAGGCGCACCGCCTCGCGTCCACCCCCGACAACCGCGCACTTCACTCCCAGCTCGTCGCACATTTCGAGGATCGCGGCAATATCGCATTTCCCGCAGCGCGCGCACTTATTGACATCATGGACAAGATTTTTTTCGCACTCCGAGCTCTGTAGGCAATGCGGCAGCAGCACCAGCACGCCGGCAGGCGGTACGCCGCGGCACCGCTTGCGCGCCATAAAATTGCTCATGCGTATTATCATCCGGTAGAACACGTCGCTCCCTCCAGCCTGATTGATCAATCAGGCTAAGCCCGCGGCAGATCGAACTGTCCCGTTTTGAGCAGCACCAGTGTGCAGGCCTCGATGCTCTCGATACCGGATTCCGCAAGACGCCTGGCCAGCGCCGGGTTCTCCGCGCCCGGATTAAAAATCACTCGCTGCGGACGGCTCGCGAGAAGATCATCGGCAATCTTGTCCTGGTTGGCCCGGCCAAGGTACACTGTGACGACGTCAATCGGCACTGCAACCAGTGGAAGGGACGCAAAAGCCGGGATTTCCTCTATGGAATCGATCGCGGGATTTATCGGGTAAGGGGAATGCCCCTTTTCCTTGAGCAGCATGACAGCTTTGTGGCTGTAGCGGTCCGGATTATTGCTTGCGCCGAGCACTGCAACGTTCATCAAACTTTTCCTTTCAAAAACAGACGTTTTGTCTCATATGCACGAGAGGGCGCGATCGAGATCGCGGATGACCTCATCGGACGGTTCGATACCCAGAGACAGCCTGACCGTGTTCTCTGCCACACCAAAGGTCGTACGCCGCTCGGGCGGAAGGTAGAGCATGGTGGTCAGATAGGGAATGCATATAAGGCTCTCGGTAGAGCCCAGGCTTACGGCATGGATGACGGTTCGCAGCGCCGAAACGAAGCGTTTGGCGTCATCCTGGGTCTTTCCAACATCGAAGGCCATCAGGCCGCCAAAGCCGCCGCGCATCTGCGCGCTCGCCACGGCATGTCCCGCATCGCTGTCGAGCCCAGGATAGCGCAGATTCGAAATCCCGGGACGACCACGAAGAAACTTCGCGACCGCCATGGCATTTTCCGACATGCGTGCGACACGGAGATCAAAGGTCTTCAGACCGCGCTCAAGCAGTGATGCGGAATAGGCGTCGAGCGTCGTCCCTATGGCCTGGCGAGTGAACCAGAGCTTATCGTAGTCCTCCTTCGATCCGGCAATGGCGCCGGCCATCAGGTCATTATGGCCGCCAAGCGCCTTGGTTGCGCTGTGTACAACGAGATGTGCGCCCAGCTCAAGCGGGCGCTGGTGGAAGGGAGTTGCAAAAGTGTTATCCACCACGAGCAGCGCGCCGGAACTATCAGCGGCCCGTCGCGCTGCGGCAATATCAATGATCTTGCACAGGGGATTCGTGGGCGTCTCTATGAAGATCATAGCGGTTTCTGGCTTAACATGATCGGCGAGTTCCGGACTCAGATCGGCATTCAGCCAGGTGATGTTCACGCCCATCCGTTCCAGGATAAGCGATACCTTGTAATGCGCGCCGTACACGTCGTGAAAGAGAACCAGGTGATCGCCGGCCTTCAGATAAGTCAGGTACACCATCGTGCACGCGGCCATCCCCGATGTGCACACGACGCAATCCTCCGCGTTCTCCATTGCGGCAATCTTCTTCTCCACCGCCCGAACCGTAGGATTGTCATCCCTGTGATAGGTGTATCCGTCAACCTCTCCATCAGTGATCTTCCTGAGCACATCAAAATCCTTGTACTCATAGTTCACCGCGTGCACGATCGGTGTCACCATGGGGCGGTTGCCGTAAGGGGTCAGTGGATCGTCCATGTCATTTCACTCCCAAATAATACACTCTCTCAATGCTGCCTGCTTGCCGTATTCCGAATTCCGACTCCTGAGTTCTTAATCATATTGCACGAACCCGACCTTCCCGGTCAAGCCCTGAATTGGGATCCCTGAGTCGGAATAGCCAAACTGTGCCCGAAACACCCGGCTTGCATCACGCATCCAAATCTGGTTAAGTTCACGTGATTCCAAAAGAAGGCCACCGCGCTATTCCATGGCGCGGAGCGCCCTATCCGTAGTGCATGACCGCGCCGGGACGGGCGAGACATTCATTAGCGAAGGTGAACCCGATGGGCAACAAAAAACCGAACATATTGTTCATAATGTCGGACGACCACGCGTCTCACGCGATGAGCTGCTATGGCAGCCGGATCAACAGCACTCCAAACCTTGACCGCATAGCCGACGGCGGAATAAGGTTCGACAACTGCTTCTGCACCAATTCCATCTGCACCCCCAGCCGCGCAGCTATTCTCGCAGGCACATACAACCACGTGAACGGAGTCACAACCCTTGTCACCCCGATGGATAACGGGCTTGTCACATATCCAAAGCTTCTCGGTAATTCTGGCTACCAGACAGCCATCTTCGGCAAGTGGCATCTGGGTGAGGGCGCGGCTCACTGCCCCGCCGGCTTTGACGACTGGGCCATCCTGCCAGGCCAGGGCCTCTACCATAACCCGGAATTCATTTTTAAGGGACCGGACGGCGGTGAACGGCGCACCGTTAAGGGATACGTGACCGACATCATAACCGACATGTGCCTGGAATGGCTCGACCGGCGCGACCACGACAGGCCTTTCTGCATGATGTACCACCACAAGGCGCCTCACAGAAGATGGGAGTCCGACGAGAAACACGCGCACATGTTCCTCAACAAGACCATTCCCGAACCTGACAACCTTCTTGACGACTATGAAGGGCGCGCATCGGCGGCGGCCGGCGCCCAGATGCGCGTCGGGGTGCACATGGATGATCTCGACCTTAACGCAGCCATCAACCGCAAAATGTCCGAACCCGAGCTGAGAAAATGGGCATACCAGCTCTACATCAAGAAGTACCTTCGCGTGATTGCGAGCATAGACGACAACGTGGGCCGCGTTCTCGATTATCTCGACAAGCAGGGACTTGCAGAGAACACGCTGGTCGTCTACACCTCGGACCAGGGTTTCTTCCTAGGCGATCACGGCTGGTACGACAAGCGCTTCATGTACGAGGAGTCGCTTCGAATGCCCTTCATCCTCCGCTACCCGCGCGAGGTCAGGCCGCGAAGCACGAACAGCGACATCGTGCTTAACGTGGACTTCGCCCCGTTGTTCCTGGACCTGGCAGGGGTCCCGGTTCCCCGCCACATGCAGGGGCGCAGTTTCCGGCCGCTCCTCAACGGGAAGAGGCCGGCGGACTGGCGACAGGCCATGTACTACCGCTACTGGATGCACGGAGGCGAACACAATGTCTGCGCCCACTACGGCGTGCGAACCCTCGCGCACAAGCTCATCTGCTACAATTCAGGAGCGCCCGGCGGCGGCGAAGTCAAAAGAAATGAAGAAAAGTTGGAGTGGGAGCTTTTTGATCTTAAAAATGACCCTCGGGAGATGAATAATATTTATGGTCAGCCGGGCACCGAAAAGCTGGCAGGCGAACTGAAGAATCAGCTCCACCGCCTCCAGGACGATTGCGGCGATTCCCGGTACGTGAAGGACATTGACTAGCGCAGGCTTGCCCGCAACCCAATCAGTTCCATTGAAGACGACCGTCTGTCTGCCATCTTGTCCGCCATAGTCCGATCGCGAAGCACATCGGCACGACGGCGGAAGCATCGGCGCAGGCAAGGTCCCCGGCCATTTATCTACTCCAAGGATCCGCCCCAGGCAGAGGAACGGCGGAGCCCGCCCACCTGTAGCGCTTAGAACGCAGCGATTGCGGGCAGGCAGTGCTTACGCACAAGCGTTGCAGGCGGACAGGCCGTCTCCCTTCCCTTGTTCTTCTTGGCAGTTCCCGAGGTTTGAGGCGCTAACGCGGCGAGGCTCCTTCGCGAAGCAGGTTCATCGCTATTGATCTTCCATCGAGCGGAATGCCCATGTGATGCATCAGCAGGCCGCCGAGCAACCCCTCAGCGACGCGCGCCTGCGCGGGCGAGCACCGCGAGGCCTGCGCAGGACGCCACGCGGGCGAACTCTGCCAGAACCGCAAGAGACCGAGCACGTCCGGCGGCAAAATCACGGCATCCGACGGCGAGGCTGATTCGCATTCCGGGCAATACCCCGCGCCGCGCGAGCAGGAGAACAGAACCTTTCCCCGCCCGCCCGCGCGCCTGGCCGCGTCCAGCGGGCGCATGCACTTCACGCAATCACCCAGTAATGGCGCAAGGCCCATGACCTCCATCAGCCTGAGCTCGAACCAGAAGAGGCCGGCAAATGACGGATCGCATTCGCTGAACACATCGAGCGCGGCATCCAGCAACAGATAGAGTTCCAGGTGCGCGGCGTGCACAGGCGAAATCCTGGAGACAATGTCCGAAAAATACGACGCGCACGCGGTCCTCCGCCACCGGGCGCGGAACGGCGCACGCATCTTCAGCGGAGAACACTCCTTCACGACATGAACGCCGTGGTATGTCTTGAGATAGAACAGCAGCTCACAGGAATAGAAGAGGTCGTACTGGCCGAGAAACGCGCTCTTCCCGCGCTGCGAACCCTTGATGATGGTCGTTATCTTCCCGAAGTCCATGGTGAGCCAGGTCACTATCCTGGACGTCTCGGAGAAGGGGGACATTCTCAGAACCACCGCGTTAGTCTTGACAATCATAGTCCGCCGTCATTTCTCACTCAGGAGTCCCGCGAGGTCAAGCTCGGCACCTATCCTGCGCAGCCAGCGCAGCTCGCGCGCGCGCATCCTGCGCCGGTCCGCGGCACATGCGTCGTCGGCGCCCGCGAGATGATCGCATCCATGGGCCAGATAGAGCGCCAGCTCGGAACATGCGCCACTGCGCCGCATGCCCTCCTCAAAGGCGCGTTCGATGTTCAGCACGATCTCCCCTGCGGCCCCGCGGCCCGGAAGCGTGTAACGGAACGAAAGCACATCGGTGGGACTCGAATCGCCAAGGCAGACCCCGTTCAGCCGCGCGATTTGGCGGTCGTCCATGAGAACGATGGAAAGCTCGTCCCAATCCGTACCGGGATCAAGACGGCCTGCCCGCTCCATTAGAAGCCTGGCCAGACTCTTCATCAGCCGCGCGTTTGGAAGCGCCAGCGACTGCCTGTTGCTTATTTCTATTTCCATTGTCCGGGTATGATATCCTGCTATGCAGCATGTTGGTCAGCGCGAACACGAAGGCCTTCTTGATGGATCTGATTTCAGCAAGGGTAAGGGCGCACTCGTCGAGTTGGCCGTCCCTCAGTTTGGCGTCAACTATGTCGTCAACGAGGTGCTCAATGTGAGATGGCGACACCTTCTCCAGCGATCGTGAGCCGGCTTCGATGGAATCGGCCAGGCAAATAACGGCCGTCTCCCGTGACTGGGGCTTGGGCCCGGCGTACCTGAAATCCTCCTCCTTGACATCCTGCGCACCGCCCTTTCCCCGGAGATCGAGCTCGAGCTGCGTACTCTCGCGTGCCTTGTGGTAGAAGAAATAGACCAGGCCGGTTCCATGGTGCTGCTGTATGGCGTCAATGATCGCCCGCGGGAGCTTGTACCGCAAGGCCAGGTTGACGCCCTCCTTTACGTGGGAGATAATAACCAGTGTGCTCATATTGGGCGTGAGATCGTCATGCGGGTTGTCCGAAAACTGGGTATTCTCCGAAAAGAAGTTCGGCTTCACCAGCTTGCCAATGTCATGGAAGTAGGAGCAGATGCCCACGCGCAGCGCGTTGCCACCTATGGCGCCTATGGCAGCCTGGGCAAGATTGGCCACCATCAGGCTGTGATGGTAAGTGCCCGGCGCCTCGATTGCCAAGCGCTTCAGAAGCGGATGCTCAAAATCGGAAAGCTCCAGCAGCGAGATGTCGGTGGAGACCTTGAAAATGATCTCGAAGAAGGGAAGGAGGATGAGGGCTACCAGAGATGAGAGTATCCCGGCCAGCACCGTGAAGGCGAACCTCATGAGCATGACGTCCCATTGCTGGAGGGCGACGGCTGAGAAGCCGACCCCGCAAATAGCCGCTGCGAACCCGGCATAGAGTCCGAGCCGCAGCACAGCCGTGCGGGTCCTGACAAAGCGCGTCATCCTCGCCACGGCCACCGCGCCTACAACCCCCGCCATGAAAACGGCGAGACTGTAGCCGGAAAGGATCGCGACAGACAGGCTGACCCATATACCCATCACGAGGGCTGGGATCGGACCCATAAGAATGGCGGCCAGCAGCGGTGATAGCGCAAGCGGAAGCAGCGCATCAAGGGCGGTCACGGGCACCGGCAGCCGGATGCGCTCGACAAGGTAGAACCATCGCACGGGGACAATCGTGAACAATGAAATCACGAGGAAGAGCAGCAGCATTGAATTTCGCGCGGCAAGATCGGGCTTGAGCATGTGAAGCATGGATCCGCAAAGCAGCAGCCCGAACAGCAGAATCACGCCATCGCCCGCATTTCTGGAGAGCCATGCCACAAGCGGCTGGTCCGTATAGGCCGCGCTGATCGCCAGGACCATCACCGAGGCCCACATTCCGAACCAGCAGAGACGGCCCACAAAACGGCTTTTCAGGATTGATCCCAAACCGCCCGATACAGACTGTTCGGGGAGCTTGAGCCTCGTCCTGCGATGCCTGAAAAGCCATGACTTGATCTTCCAGTTCATGATGATACCCTACCCCGAAGCCAGGTACGCGGAAACCGACTCGGCAATGGTCTTGTAGCACCACTCAAGGCGTTTCCTGTCGCGCTCCAGCGCTGTGATCCTGAATCCCATGCGACTGCTCTCAAAATCGCTCATCGGCACCACGCAGATACCGGTCGAGGCGAGAAGGTAGAATGCGAATCTCTTGTCGAGCGGCAGGGCCGGATTGGCGACCAGAGACTCAACCAGTGCGCTGTTCTCGCAATGGGCTATCGGCAGGCACTGGGCGCTGTTCAGCGCCCCCTCGTCAAAAAGCGCGGTTACATAAAAAGCGCCCTTTATCCTGCCCGACTTGAGACCGGGCGTGCGGCCCAGAATGTCGGCTATGAAATTGCTGTTGCTCTCGATCGTGGAGTTGAAATTCGCCAGCCATGCCGGGTACTCCGGGTGATCGTAGATCAGGGGCGCCGCAGCCTGCGGCAGGTGAGTCGAGCTCACCTCGACCATAAGCAGCTTCTTGATACCTTCGAAAAAGGACCTATATCCGGCATCCAGTCCCAGATTGTGAAACTCCATCCATCCGCAGCGCGCGCCGGGCCAGGAGACATCCTTTGAAACCCCGCGCAAGATAACCAGCGGAACGCGTCCGGACGCGAGAGCCGCGATGTGTTCGTGCCGCGCGCCGTTGAACACCAGCCGGAAATACACCTCGTCCGAGATCAGCATCAGTCCATAGCGCTCGGCTATCCGGATCACTCCCTCCAGAGTCTCCCTCGAATACACGGAACCGGTGGGATTATTCGGATTGATGAGCAGGATGCCTGCCACATCGGGATGGCTCTTAACCTGGCGCTCCATGTGGTCGAGATCCGGCTCCCAGCCCCTGCCTGGATCAAGCTCGTAGCACACGCCCTCGGAACCTGCCGAAAACCGCTCCGATGACACGTGGGCCGGGTAGCACGGAACGGGCTGAAGAATGCGCGCCCCGGGCGCAATCATCCTGTAAAAGGAGCTTATACCGGCGCCCAGTCCGTTCACAAAAACAACATCTTCGCAGGACAGCTGAGTATCGGGTGCGATTTTTTTAGCACAGGCCACCACCCATTCCCGCGTCTGAAGACGCCCCCGCGAATGAGCATACCCAAAAACCGCGCCTTGATCGGCATCCATCAACTCGCGCAGGATCTCCTTCAAGAAACTGGGCGCTTCCCAGCCCTTGGCCACTGGATCGCCGATATTCTCGCCGGTGAACTTGAATTCGGCATTCTGCTTGGCCAGGCGCTGGACCAAGTCCATGATCTCGCGAATTCCGTACCGGATAAGCCCGGATTTGGGATGATGTATTTCCTTGCGCATTTTGTTCTCCATCTAATACTGCTGCCCTGAAAATGCGCGCAACTCGCTCCACAAATCATCCAGGGACTGAGGCATGACCTTAACATCAGCTATTGCGGGCATAAAATTTGTATCGCCTTCCCAGCGCGGCACGATGTGCATGTGGACATGGTCCTTTAAACCCGCACCGGCGGCCGACCCGAGATTCAGGCCCGTGTTGAAACCATCGGCGTGGACAATGCCGCGCAGCATCAAGCATGCCTCCCTGGTCATCATTATCATCTCGATCAGCTCGTCCTGCTCCATCGCCTCCAGCGTATCCACGTGCCTGGCCGGGGCGACCATCAGGTGCCCGTTGTTGTAAGGAAACCGGTTCATAAGCATTAAGCAACGCTCCCCGCGTCTGAGCACGAGATTCCCGCGGTCATCGTCGTTGCCGACGATATCGCAGATGAAACATCCGCCTTGCTTGTTTCTCAATATGTATTCCATGCGCCAGGGCGCCCACAATCGTTCCATATTCAATCCTCTTGAAACCCACCGCGATTTATGAAATATTATCACAAGCGTCAGAGAATTGGAAAGCGTTGTTTTCTTTTTTTTACTACGGATCAATGGCAATATCAGGGAGGAAAGTGGGCAAAAAAGATCCAAACAAAACGGAAAAAAACGGCTCGGTACTGCTCATATACGGGGCCGACGAGTTCCTCGTTGCTGGCCGGGCAAAGGAGATTGTCAACAAGTTCGTTCCGCCGGACCAGCAGACCTTTGGTCTCACGATCGTTGACGGGTCGGCCAAGTCCGTGGCCGAAGCTGTCACGTCCATCAGCAGGTGCCTCGAGGCCGTGCGAACCGTCGGATTCCTCAGCCGCAAGGTGGTGTGGCTGAGGGGCGCCGCATTCCTGGGAAATGACGCTCTTTCCAAGACAATAGGCGCCCAGGAGGCGGTTGACCTCATGACCTCGGCCGTGAGAGCGGGATTTCCCGCGAACAACCTGCTCGTGGTCACTGCTGTGTCAGTCAACGCCAGATCGGCATTCCTGAAGGCCTGCACGGAAGCCGGGGATGTGATCGCGCTGGAGGCGCAGAAGGCGCCCTGGCTCCGCGACAAGGAAGCGGTTCCATACGCGCAGGCGGCCTTCAGGAAGCACGGTATGAAGCCAGCCAATGATGTGGTCCGTGCCTTCCTCTCCAAGGTTGGAACGAACACCAGACAGATCGAGCAGGAAATAGCCAAGCTCGACGTCTACCTCGGCGAGCGGCGCGACACGCGCAAGGAGGATATCGAGGCGATAACCTCTGTATCCAGGGAGAACTTCGCATGGGATCTGCAGGATGCCGTCGGCGACAGGAATGCCGGGAAATCGCTCGACATTCTCCACCGTCTTCTTTTCCAGAATGAAGAACCCATCGGCCTCGTGACCTTTCTCGACAGCCGATTCCGACAGCTACTTATCTTCCGGGAAGCCATTGACGAAGGCTGGATAAGCGTGCCGGCAGCTCACGGCGATTACACGCCGCCTATAACAAGAAACATGCAGTCCGAGGTCGCCGCCATTTTCGACCGTGCGCTTTCAGGCGAGCGGGGCAGGATGAAGGCCTACGTCGAAAGCAAACTGGCCTCGCAGGCTGCGAAGTTCACGCGCGCGGAGTTGGAAACGCGCAGACAGATGATCTTCGATGCGCGCAACGCCATGGTCCAGAGCAGCGCACCATCGCAAATCCTCATCAGACAGCTTATCATCAAGCTGTGCATGAAGCCGGGCGGCCGAAACTGATGACCAACAGGTCTTCGCTCAGAACGACCATTTCTCGCGGCACACGAGGTCGTCCTTCTCCAGGCGGGACTTGGATGCTGGCGGCTGGTCGGCCGGATAACCGAGCGCGAGGAGCGCAACCACCCGCACGGAATCCGGTATCCCCAATAGCGCCTTGACCTGGTCCTCGTAGAACGCGCCGATCCAGCAAGTCCCAAGCCCCTCCTCCACGGCCTGGAGCGTCATGTGGTCAATCGCAATTGCCGCGTCAATCGGGTACGCGAACTGTCCGCAGCGCATCACGTGCTGGGTGTTGGTGGCACAGCAAGCAATGATCACCGGCGCTTCCCCCACGAAACCCTGGTTTGCGGCCGCCGACACGAGTTTCTGACGCATCTCGGCATCCTGTACCACGACGATCCGCCAGCCCTGCACGTTCTTCGCCGATGGCGCAAGGCGCGCAGCTTCCAGTATGGTCTCCAGCTTATCCTTCTCAACGGGCCGCCGCTGGTATGCCCGCACCGAATACCGATCCCTGATTTGTCTCAACAATGCCATAATCGCTCCTCCTATTAACGCAACTATATGTGCTGTTCTTGAGAACAATAACTTGCCCGCCGCGGCGGGCTGGATTTCGGAAGTGGCTGCTCTTCTTATACCCTAGCCAGTTGATAATTGATTGTGCTTCTCCCCATGGATCCGCCGCAGCCGCCAAAGGCGGCGAAGAAGAATCCCACACATCCACACACTCTCTCCTACGGACCCACCCCCGACGGCGCCGAGCGCACGACGCGCCACCCTTGGTACTGCTGCCGATTCGTTGCCGAGTAGACCGCCTGGCGACGGTCCGACACGCGCGCGACCACGACATCGTTGTCCCAACGACCGGCGCGGATACCAGCACCGCCAGCACCCGTTACCTCGCCCCCGCTCCACCCCGGCCAGTCCAACTGCGTCGCGTGGCCCGCCACGGACAATTTGCCATCCCCATGTGTGCCCACGAATGCACGACCCGTTACCGAGCCCACCGATACCGGACGCTCATATAGGTTCCCGCTCATCTCCATGATCCCCCAATACGTCGCGCCCGCACGGACACGGTCGCTCGACGATGTCGCGAATATCCCCACGCGCAACGCGCCCGAGTAGTCATCAGGCCGGGTCACCCAATAATTGCAGTTGCCGTGCGTGCCGGTATCGTTATACCCCGTGGCTATGCTCTCCTCTGCCGTGCCCGCATCGGCCAAGGTGTATTTCGTCGCATTGACGTTCGCCGTCCCCCATGCGTATTCGTTCGCCACAGGACCCGCGGGGCCCCGGCATGCTTTCTCGAATTCCAGTTCCGTCATCGGCCTCAACCCCGACCACTGCGCATAGGCGGCACCGTCCATCCAGGTTAGGTAGTTGCACGGAACGTAGGGATTATCGGTCTCATATACCGCCGGCGTGTCGGGATTGACTCCCGAAGTGGTTATCTTTATCGCATGCCGATACGCGCTGTGCAGATATGTGCCGGGAACATTTGTAGGGCTTATCGCCGTGCGGCTTAATTGCTGAGTGAAAGTCAGCGAATTCAGGAACTCCACATACTGTCTCTGCGTTATGCCGTATTTCATGCAGTAGAACGCTGAATACCCCTTCGGAAAGGCATTGGACAGCACACCAGCCGGGCCTATAGTGCTTTCTCCGCTCGACGATGTGCCCCAGAGGCAATAAGCCTCGTTGGTGATGGTGATCGCAAGCTCGTTGGTGACCGCGAAGGGGATCGTGGCGCCACTCCCCGACCAGCTCCCATCCGTGAAAATGCCGGTTTCCGTCCCGCCGCTGCCGAGGAAAAACGGGCCTTCCGCC
>CAYWJE010000080.1:0-13523 GCA_964458525.1 uncultured Verrucomicrobiota bacterium | reverse complement strand
GGCTGAGGCGGGCATGGTGATACCCGTGGTCATCACGGTGTATCAGGACAAGACGTTCACTTTTATCACAAAGACCCCCCCGGCGGCTGCCCTTATCAAAAAGGCGGCGGGTCTGGCAAAGGGATCGGCAGCCCCAAACAGGGACAAGGTGGGCACCGTGACCCGAGCGCAGGTATTGGAGATAGCCCGGCTGAAGAAAAAGGATCTCAATGCCAAGAGTGAAGAGGGCGCGGTGCGCATGATCGAGGGCACGGCGCGAAGCATGGGCGTGGTTGTTGTGGAGTAGCTATGATAAGGCGCGGAAAACATTACAGAAGTGTCAGGGAAAAGGTTGAGCGCAAGGTCTACCCGCTTGCCGATGCCATTGAGATCATTAAGGCGAATCCCATGGCCAAGTTTGATGAGACGATTGACATCTCTTTCCGGCTCGGCGTGGATTTTAAGAAATCCGACCAGACGGTGAGAAGCACGGTGTCGCTCCCCCACGGCACAGGCAAACAGGTGCGCGTACTCGTGTTCGCATCCGGCGAGGCGGCTGAGGCGGCGCGCGCCGCGGGCGCCGACTACGCCGGCTCCGATGATCTGATCGAGAAGATTCAGAGCGGCTGGACCGATTTTGACGTGGCCATTGCGACTACCGCTGCCATGAAGGACGTCAGGAAGCTGGGAAAGGTGCTCGGCCCGAGGGGGCTGATGCCCAATCCGAAGACCGGCACGGTGACCGATGACCTGCCTGCGGCTGTTAAGCAGTTCAAGGGCGGCAGGATCGAGTTCCGCATGGACCGGCATGGCAACGTGGCATTATCCTTTGGGAGGCGTTCATTTGAGACGGCGAATCTGGTTGAAAACGCCAATGCAGCGGTGGATGCGTTGATGAAGTCCAAGCCGGCATCCTCGAAGGGCGCGTTCATCAGGCGTTGTGTTGTCAGCTCTACGATGGGCGTGGGGCTGCAGGTCAATATCGTCGACAAGGAGGCCGTCGAGGCGTGAGCGGGAAAAAAGCGCGGCGGAAAGGATCGTTGGAATGAGACAGGAAAAACAGTCAATTATTGATGAGATTCGCGCCAGCCTGGCGGAATCCTCGTTCGTGTTGCTCATTGATTATCGCGGCATGAAGGCGGGGCAGGCCAACGAACTGCGCGGCAGACTGCTGCGCGAGAACGCCCGCATGCAGGTAGTGAAGAACAGCCTTTTCGGTCGCGCCGTAGACGATGGCGTGAGGGAAAGGATGAGCAGCGCGATGTCCGGACCTATGGCCATGGTTGTAGGACGCGGCGATCCGGCTGTCGTTGCGCGGCTTTTGAAGGCGTTTCAGAAGGAGAACGAGCTGCTCTCGCTCAAGATCGGCGTGTGGCAGGGCGAGATACTGTCGGCCGAAGACCTCGAGGTGCTCGTCAACCTGCCGCCGAAGTCTGTTCTGCACGGCATGGTTGTAGGCCTGCTGGCTGCGCCCCTGGCGCGCTTGGCCGGTGTTCTGAATAATAAGCTTTCGAGCCTTGTGTATGTTTTGAAGGCGGCGGAGGATAAGAAACGCGCCGAAGATTGAGGTACGGCGCCTGTTTGTGACTAAAGGATCGAGGAGGAAGATATCATGACTGAAGAGACGGCGGTTGAGCAACAGCAAGATGTGGCGGCGGCGCCCGAAGCGGGAAAAGAGGAAGTGAAACTGGAAGGCAAGATGGCCGAGTTCGTGGACTGGGTCGAGACCATCAGCGTGCTTGAGCTTTCGCGTCTGGTGAAGGCGCTCGAGCAGAGGCTAGGGGTCACGGCTGCGGCGCCTGCAATGGTCGTGGCGGGCGGCGCGGCGGGCGCCCAGGGCGGCGCGGCGGCGGCCGAAGAGGCGCAGAGCGAGTTCACGGTTGTACTCACCGACTTTGGCGCGCAGAAGATACAGGTCATCAAGGAAGTTCGCGCTATTACCGGGCTTGGATTAAAAGAATCAAAGGACCTGGTCGAGGGAGTGCCGAAACCCGTCAAGGAAGGGCTCAGCAAGGAAGACGCCGCCAAGATGAAAGAGAAGCTTGAAGCAGCCGGCGCCAAGGTCGAAATCAAGTAAGATCTGCCTGAATTCCGTTGTTCCTTGCGCGTGGATTGCTTACCCTGCGCGCGATGTCCCGGATACTTGCCCGCGCGGCACCTCGCCTCGCGGGTGACGGCGGGGAGGCTTGATGCTTTTTTGTAACAACTCAGGTGGTCCGCAGCCAGAATTCAGAATAAAATGCAAAAGAATCGGTCATAGAAACCCGCAAAGGCTGTCTTCAAAGCCGGATGGCTTCTCGACCGTTTTTGGCGTGTTTGCTTGATTTGGATTGGTTTTCTATTCTGACTCCTGAAGTCTGAGTACTTGAGTAGTTATGTTTTTTCGAGACTGCCGTTTGTCCGCCGCATGGCTACGGTATGATTGCCCCGGCGCAGCAAGAGGGTTAACCCGGTAATCGAAGGTGCTAAATGGTCGAACGTATAAATTACGGCAAGCTGAAAGACATAATTGCTCCCCCAGACTTCATAGAGATACAGACAAAATCATACAGGGATTTCCTCCAGGCTGACGTTCCTCCGAACAAGCGCAAGCTGATAGGACTGCAGTCCGTTTTCAAGAGCGTGTTTCCGATCGAGAGCTACAACGGGCGGTTCGTGCTTGACTTCGCTTCCTACGAGCTGGGCGCCCCGAAGAAGTCCGACCTCGATTGCCTCCGGGAAGGCGAAACTTTCTCCGTTCCGCTTTCTGTGGTCTTTCGCCTGAAGAACGGGGACGAGGTGTGCGAGGAAGTGGTCTACATGGGCGAGCTTCCCCTCATGACCGAGGGCGGGAGCTTTGTCATCAACGGCGCGGACAGGGTTGTCGTGAGCCAGCTGCACCGTTCGCCCGGCATATGTTTCGAGCAGTCACTGCATGCCAACGGCTCGACCATCTACTCGTTCCGCCTGATCCCGGATCACGGCTCATGGGTGGAAGTCCAGTTCGACGCGAATAATTTCATCTATATATATCTCGACCGCCAGCACCGCCGCCGGAAATTCCTTGCGGCCACTTTCCTCAGGGCGCTTGGCTACAGCCTGGACGAAGAGATCCTGGGCCTGTTCTATAAATTTGAGAAGCTGCCCGTGGGCGAAGAGGTCTCTGCCCCGCAGCTTGAAAACCGCGTGCTCAAGGAGGATGTCATTGACGTTGACTCCCAGGCGATTCTCGGACGCCGCTATGATCCCGTGACCAGAAGCCTTCTCAAGCAGATGCAGTCGTCCGGCTTCAAGTTGGTGGACGTGGTGGACGTGTCGTGGGATAGGGGCATCTTCCTGCGCAATGTCCAGAAGGATCCGACGAATTCCGAAGAGGAAGCGCTGCGCGATATCTTCAAGAAGCTGCGGCCCGGCGATCCGCCCACGGTCAACAACGCCAGGCAAATGCTCAAGAACCTGTTTTTCGATCCGCGCCGTTTCGACCTCGGCAGGGTAGGTCGCTACAAGATCAACCAGAAGCTGGGCCTGAAGAAGGATAAGACACTGCGCGCCCTGGATGACGAGGATATAATAACGGCGCTGCGCTACCTGATCAATCTCTTCCACGGCGAGGGCAAGGTTGACGACATAGATCATCTCGGCAGCCGTCGTGTCAGAACGGTTGGTGAGCTCATCGAGAACCAGTGCCGGCTGGGCCTCGCGAGGACCCAGAAGACATTAAGGGAGCGCATGGTCTTCATTGACTCATCGGTTGAAAAGGTTACCCCGCAGCGGCTGATCAATCCCAAGTCCCTTTCTGCTTCCGTTCAGGATTTCTTCGCGCGGAGCCAGTTGAGCCAGTTCATGGATCAGACCAACCCGCTTTCCGAGCTTACTCACAAGCGGCGTTTGAGCGCGCTTGGGCCGGGTGGTTTGAGCCGCGAGCGGGCCGGTTTCGAGGTCCGCGACGTACACAGCAGCCACTATGGCAGGATATGCCCCATCGAGACGCCGGAAGGCCCGAACATCGGCCTCATCTCCTACTTGAGCACCTATTCCAGGGTCAACGAGTTCGGTTTCCTCGAGACCCCGTACCGGAAGGTTGACAACGGCAGGGTCACGGATGAGATTGTCTATATGTCCGCTGACGATGAGGAGAAATACGTCATTGCTCAGGCCAACGCGCTTGTTGACGAGAAGGGCCGATTTGTGCGGGACATGGTGTCGGTCCGCCAGCGCGGAGATTTCCTCCAGAAGCCGAGCGATAGCGTGCAATTCATAGATTCCTCGCCCAAGCAGGTCATCAGCGTGGCGTCGGGATTGATCCCGTTTCTTGAACATGACGACGCGAACCGGGCGTTGATGGGTTCCAACATGCTGCGCCAGGCAGTGCCGTTGCTGAGGCCGGAGCCTCCGTTCGTCGCCACCGGCCTCGAGAAGAGGGTGGCTATAGACTCGCGGTGCATGATGATCGCTTCCGAGCAGGGGAAGGTTGCGTATGTTGACGCGGGCAAGGTCATCATCTCGGCCGACGGAAGCATGCCCCGTGAGGGGAGTAAGGCATGGGACAAGATGCAGGTATATAATCTCCGGAAATTCAAGCGGTCGAACGCCGGAACTTGCATCAACCAGAAGCCTATCGTCCGGGTCGGCGACAAGGTGATGAAAGGCAAGGTGCTTGCCGACGGCCCCAGCACGTCCGAGGGCGAGCTGTCGCTCGGAAGGAACCTGCTGGTCGCCTTCATGCCCTGGTGTGGATATAATTTCGAGGATGCGATCGTCATAAGCGAGAACGTAGTGCGCGAGGACATGTTCACCTCCATACAGATCGAGAAGTTCGAGGTCAGCGCCCGCGACACGAAGCTGGGCCCCGAGGAGATCACCCGCGACATTCCGAACATCGGAGAGGAGGCGCTCAGGAACCTGGGGCCGGACGGCGTGATCCGTGTGGGGGCGGAGGTGAAGCCGGATGACATCCTTGTCGGAAAGGTCACGCCGAAAAGCGAGACTGAGCTGGCGCCCGAGGAGCGGCTGTTGAGGGCTATATTCGGCGAAAAGGCCGCGGACGTGCGAGACACCTCGCTCACGGTTCCAAGCGGGACTTACGGCATCGTAATGGACGTCACCGTATCTGCTCAGAAGAGCGTGGCGCGCGAAAAGATGTCCGCGAAGATGCGCCGCCAGCATACGAAGCAGATTCAGGAGAGCTACAAGGAGAAGAAGCAGCAGCTCACGGAAGCCCTTACGGACGCCCTGAGCAATGTCCTCCTCGGCGAAAAGATTCCGCTGGATGTGGTCAACGCTGAGACCGGGGAGAAGATCATCCCGGGCAACAGGAAGATCACGAAGACGCTGTTGCGGAAGCTGGCCTCCGCGTGCGACCATATTGAAATTGACCCAAGCCCGATCCAGGTGAAGATCTACGGGATCATAAACGAGTACCGGAACAAGTTCTCCGAGGTCGAGGATGATCGCGAGCGGAACATGGACAGGATATCGAGCGGCGACGGCATTGACGACGGCATCATCAAACAGGTCAAGGTTTTCATCGCCAGCAAGAAGAGGCTGGAAGAGGGCGACAAGATGTCCGGCCGACACGGGAATAAAGGCGTCGTGGCGCGGATCGTCAAGGATGAGGACATGCCGTTCCTGCCCGACGGCAGGTCGGTGGATATCATACTGAACCCGCTTGGCGTGCCTTCGCGAATGAACGTTGGGCAGCTGCTTGAGACTCATCTCGGGTGGGTGTGCGGAAAGACGGGTATTCGCGTTGCCACTCCCATATTTGACGGCATCTCGGAGGAGCGTATCTGCGAACTGCACAGGGAGGCCGGCCTGTCGGACTCGGGCAAGATGTCACTCTATGACGGGCGCACGGGCGAGCGGTTCGAGCAGCAGGTGACGGTTGGCGTGATCTACATGCTCAAACTGCACCACCTGGTTAGCGACAAGATCCACGCTCGCGCGGTCGGTCCGTATTCGCTGGTGACCCAGCAGCCGCTAGGCGGCAAGGCTCAGCACGGCGGCCAGCGCTTCGGCGAGATGGAGGTGTGGGCGCTCGAAGCCTACTCTGCGGCGTTCGCGCTGCAGGAGATTCTGACCGTCAAGAGCGACGATGTTGCCGGGCGAACCGCCATATACGAATCCATCGTGAAGGGCGAGAACGTGATCGAACCGGGGATGCCCGAATCGTTCAACGTGCTGGTCAAGGAAATGCAGAACCTCGGACTTGATGTGCGGCTTAACAAGTCCCATGCGGCGGAATCGGAGACAGTGTAACTTTGTCTGGGGAGGTAATTGTGGAGACTATTTACGACAGAAGAAGCACGGAAGTCGCGAAGAAGCTTGACTTCGACTGTGTTGATATAAGGCTGGCCTCGCCCGAGACGATACGGTCGTGGAGCTGCGGCGAGGTTAAGAACCCGGAGACCATCAATTACCGCACCTACAAGCCGGAGCGCGGCGGCCTGTTCTGCGAACGCATCTTCGGACCCCAGAAGGACTGGGAGTGCAGCTGCGGCAAGTACAAGCGGATCAAGCACAAGGGCGTAATATGCGATAGATGCGGCGTGGAGGTCACTCTCTCCCGCGTGCGCCGCGAGCGCATGGCGCATATAGACCTGGCCGTCCCCGTTTCCCACATATGGTTTTTCAAGTGCACGCCCAGCAGGCTGGGACTCGTGCTCGACATGACGGCGAAGAGTCTGGAGCGGATCATCTACTACGAGGATTACGTCGTGGTGGATCCTAAGGATACGCCGCTCAAGGAGAAGCAGGTTCTTAAGGAGGAGGAATACCGCGAAGCCAGGGAGCAGTACGGCGATGATTTCGTGGCCAAGATGGGAGCGGAGGCGCTTTCCGATCTCATGAAGAGGATTGACCTGGCATCCGCCATGAAGGAGCTCGAGGAGCAGATGGCCACCACCCGCAGCAAGCAAACGCGCAAGAAGCTCGCTAAGCGCATGAAGCTCATGGAGAACCTGCGGATCGAGAATATGCGGCCGGAGTGGATGATACTCGAAGTGCTGCCCGTCATTCCTCCAGACCTGCGTCCGCTCGTTCCACTCGAGGGCGGACGTTTCGCTACTTCCGACCTGAACGACCTGTACAGGCGGGTTATCAACCGCAACAAGCGGCTCAAGAACCTGTTGCTGCTCAAGACTCCCGACGTGATAATACGCAACGAGAAGCGAATGCTGCAGGAAGCGGTTGACGCACTTCTCGATAACGGCAGGCACGGCCGCCCGGTCACTGGCTCCGGAAACCGTCCGCTCAAGTCGCTGAGCGACATGCTCAAGGGCAAGCAGGGCCGCTTCCGCCAGAACCTGCTTGGAAAGCGCGTTGACTATTCGGGGCGCTCGGTCATCGTGGTGGGCCCGGAACTGACGCTTAGCCAGTGCGGACTGCCCAAAAAGATGGCGCTGGTCCTGTTCGAGCCGTTCATCATCCGAAAGCTCAAGCAGCGTGGCATTGTGCATACCGTCCGCAGCGCCAAGAAGATGATCGAGAGCCAGACCGACGCCGTGTGGGATGCTCTTGACGAGGTCATTAAGGGCAAGACCGTCCTGTTGAACCGCGCGCCCACGCTGCACCGTTTAAGCGTGCAGGCGTTCGAGCCGGTTCTCATAGAGGGCGACGCCATCCAGATACATCCTCTCGTATGCACGGCATTCAACGCCGATTTCGATGGCGACCAGATGGCCGTTCACGTGCCGCTCTCGATCGAGGCCCAGCTGGAGGCCAGGCTGCTTATGCTCTCCACGAGGAATCTGTTTGCCCCGTCGAGCGGGCGCCCGATACTGAACCCCACGCAGGATATCGCGCTCGGGGTGTATTATCTGACCATGGACAGGGGCGGGCTCGTGCCCGACCAGCCGCATTCGTCCGACAAGAAGCCAGCGACTCATCTTTCGATTTTCGGAGATGTAGAAGAGGTGCAATATGCCTGGGACATGGGACAGGTCAAGGTGCATACTCCGATACGCTTCCGCAATCCGGATTACAAGGCGGAGACGTCCGGCGGCAAGCCCGACCAGCGCATTATTGTGACGACCGTCGGGCGCGTGTTTTTCAACGCCGTGTTTCCGCACGCGCTCGGCTTCATCAACGACACCGTCACAAAGAAGCTGCTGGGCACGATAATCAGCCGCTGCTATCACGTGTCCGGGCGGGATGAGACCGTTCTCGTTCTCGACCGGCTGAAGACCCTGGGGTTCAAGTTTTCGACGCTTGCCGGCATTTCCGTCGGGCTGGTGGACATGATCACGCCCGTGGAGAAGGACGCCATAATCGAGTCGGCCCACAAGCAGATAGCGGAAGTGGACAAGCAGTACAAGATGGGCGTCATCACGGAAGGCGAGCGGTATAACAAGGTCATTGATATATGGACGCGCGCCACCAACGAGACGGGCAACAGCATGTTCGAGGCCATGCGCAGGAACGAGGGCATGGGCGAGCCGAACCCCATGTTCATGATGGTTGATTCCGGCGCGCGCGGAAGCCGTCAGCAGATCCGTCACGTTGCCGGCATGCGCGGTCTCATGGCTAAACCCTCCGGAGAGATTATCGAGCAGCCGATCATTTCTAATCTCAGGAGCGGTCTGAGCGTGCTTGAGTATTTCATCAGCACGCACGGGGCGCGCAAGGGTCTTGCGGATACGGCGCTCAAGACGGCTGATGCAGGCTACCTCACTCGCAAGCTTGTTGACGTTGCTCAGGATGTTATCATCACCGAGCAGGACTGCAACACGCTGAACGGAATAGAGATCAGCGCGATCAGCGGCATGGTGGAGATTCCGTTGAGCTTCCGCATAACGGGACGTACGGCGATCGAGGATATCAAGGATCCTGCAACTGGCGAGGTTATCGTCGCCGTCGGTCATGATATTGGAAGCAAGGAAGCCGAGCGCATTGAGAAGTCGGGCGTGGAGCGCGTCAAGATACACAGTGTGCTGACCTGCGAGACGCGGCGCGGCGTGTGTGCGAAGTGCTACGGCAGGGACCTCACGACCGATCGTCCTGTTGAACTTGGAACGGCTGTCGGAATCATAGCGGCCCAGTCCATCGGCGAGCCCGGCACGCAGCTGACCATGCGTACGTTCCACATCGGAGGCGCGGCGAGTTCGGAGGCCGTGCAGACTCAGATCGTTGCAAAGGCTCCCGGCATGGTTCACTTCGAGGACGTCCGCATGATCAAGGATTCAGAGGGCCGGAACATCGTCCTTAATAAAAACGGCAGCGCCGTGATCCGCAACAGCCAGGGGCTGGAAGTCGACAGGCACAAACTTGTCATGGGCTCGCTCATCTCGGTTGAAGATGGCGCGTCGGTCGCGAAGGGCCAGGTCTTCGTGAAGTGGGAGCCGCACAGCGTTCCGATCATTGCCGAGCAGTCGGGCGTGGTGTCGTTCCATGACTTTGTCGAAAACGTGTCAATCAAGTACGAGGTTGATGCGATGACCGGGTTCAAGGGGATCACGATTCTCGAGTACAGGGAGAATCTGCAGCCGCAGATCATCTTGAAGGATAAGAAGAGCAAGGCTGTTCTCGGCAAGTACAGCCTCCCCGTTCGCGTGAACGTTATCGTGCCCGAGGGCATGGAAGTGCAGGCTGGCGCCGTGCTGGCGAAGATGCCGCGCAAGGAGGCCAAGACGAAGGACATCACTGGCGGCCTGCCAAGGGTCGCGGAACTCTTTGAGGCGCGTCGGCCCAAGGATGCCGCCGAGATCGCGAGGATCGCCGGCACCGTTGTCTTTGGCGGCGTGCAGCGCGGGTCGAGGTCGCTGATCGTCAAGGATGTTGTGACCGGGGCGGAGGAGGAGCACATCATTCCGCTCGGCAAGCACATCCTCGCATTTGAGGGGGATTACGTTCAGAAGGGTGAGCCCCTCACTGAGGGTCCGATTGTCCCGCAGGAGGTTCTCGATATCTGCGGGCCACAGGAGCTCCAGGCATATCTCGTCAATGAGGTGCAGGAAGTCTACAGGTTGCAGGGCGTTGAGATCAACGATAAGCACATCGAAATAATCGTCCGGCAGATGCTGAAAAAAGTCCGCATCACTCATTCGGGTGACACCGAATTTCTTTGGGGCGAACTGGTGGATAAGAATCGGTTCCAGGAAACCAATCAGCAGGCGATGGCTGACGGAAAGCGTCCGGCGGAGGCGGCGCCTGCGTTGCTTGGTGTCACGAAGGCCTCGATAGAAACTGAGAGTTTCATCTCGGCCGCCTCGTTCCAGGACACAACGCGCGTGCTGACCGAGGCCGCAACGCTGGGCAAGCGGGATCCGCTGTACGGCTTCAAGGAGAATGTCATCATGGGGCATCTCATCCCGGCTGGCGTGGGTTTTCCGTCGAATAAAAATATCAAGCTGGTGGCGCTTTGTGATCCCATTCCGGAAGAGGAGCAGCCGAGCGCAGAGGCTAAAGTTGCGGCTGTGTTCGGCATCATCCCCGAACCGGAAGCTCCCGTCGTGGAAGAACAAAATAAATAATTTGCATTATTTTACGAAAGACGCTTGCGTTTGTGAGATTGTGTTGTTAAGATTCATGCCTTTGTAACTGATGAGAGGGATGGTGAAAAAATGCCGACGATAAATCAGCTGGTCAGGTCGGGCCGCAAGCAGATCAAGTCGAGAACAAAATCTCCCGCATTGAGCCGTTGCCCGCAGAGACGGGGCGTGTGCCTTGCGGTGCGGGTGCTGACTCCGAAGAAGCCTAATTCGGCCCTGCGAAAAGTGGCGAGGGTTCGCCTGACCAACGGGCAGGAAGTCACTGCATACATCCCAGGGGTGGGGCACAACCTGCAGGAGCACAGCATAGTTCTCGTGCGCGGCGGACGCGTGAAGGATCTGCCCGGAGTTCGTTACCACATTGTGCGAGGGACGCTTGACAGCGTCGGAGTTGAAGGCAGGCGGCGTGGCCGTTCGAAGTATGGCGCAAAGCGCCCTAAGAGCGATTGAGGTTATCTAATGGCAAGAAGACACAGGGCTGAAGTCCGGGAGTTGCTTCCGGATTTGAAATACGATAACAAGCTGCTTGCACGTCTTATCAATGACGTCATGGGCAACGGGAAGAAAACAATTTCTGAATCCATCGTCTACGGCATGCTCGATATAATCAAGGAGCAGAATAAGGACGATCCGTTGGAGGTGCTGGTTCGCGCCATCGAGAACATCAAGCCGAAGGTGGAGGTGCGATCGAGGCGCGTGGGCGGCATGACCTATCAGGTGCCGGTGGAAGTCAGCACGGAGCGGCAGCTCGCACTCGCGATCAGGTGGCTGCTCCAGTTCGCGCGGGAGCGCAAGGCTGTTTCCATGAAGAAGGCCATGGCCTTCGAAGTGCTGGATGCTTTTAAGAACGAGGGAAATGCGGTAAGGAAGAGGGACGACACCCACAAGATGGCGCAAGCTAATAAAGCTTTCGCGCATTACAAGTGGTAGGACGTTTATTTTTCCGGAACATGAGATCAATGGCGGCTGTTTTGAAAAATCAGAAGAAAGCCTCTTCGTCCGAATTTGAGTCGGTCGGCGTTCAGAAGGAGCGGCGTAGCCTCTCCCATATTCGCAACATCGGCATCATGGCCCACATTGACGCGGGCAAGACGACGACCACTGAGCGGATACTGTTCTACGCCGGGCGACTTCACAAGATGGGCGAGGTCCATGAGGGAACCGCGAAAATGGACTGGATGGTCCAGGAGCAGGAGCGCGGGATCACCATAACCAGTGCGGCTACCACCGTTCAATGGAAGGGCTTCGAGGTTAATATAATTGACACCCCGGGTCATGTTGATTTCACGGCGGAGGTCGAGCGGTCGCTTCGCGTGCTCGACGGGGCCGTGGCAGTGTTTTGCGGAGTCGGCGGCGTTCAGCCGCAGTCTGAGACGGTGTGGCGGCAGGCCGATAAGTACGGGGTTCCCAGGTTGGCGTTCGTCAACAAAATGGACCGCGTCGGCGCTGATTTCGGAAGGGTTGTCAGAGATATTGGCCAGAAGCTCGCGTGCTCGCCCGTCGCGATCCAGCTGCCATGGGGCGCCGAGGATAATTTTAAGGGCGTGGTTGACTTGGTGACTATGAAGACCGTGACTTTTGATCAGGCCACCCAGGGCGTGGCGATGCATGAATCGGGAGTTCCTCCCGAGCTCGCCGTCGAGGCGGAAAAGGCGCGCGCCGCGCTCATTGAGAAGGTTGCCGAGAACGATGAGGAGACGCTTGCGGCCTACCTTGTTAACCCCGATCTTTCCGTTGAGGTGCTCAAGGCCGGGTTGCGAAGGGCGGCCATACGGCGCGACCTGGTGCCTGTTCTGTGCGGGACCGCTCTCAAGAATCAGGGCGTGCAGCTGCTTATTGACGCGGTAGTTGATTTCCTGCCTTCGCCGGATGATGTGCCGGCGGTGCGCGGATTCAATCCGCAGACCGGGCAGGAGGTGGAGAGCAAGTCTTCTGATTCGGAGCTCCTCACGGTTCTCGCGTTCAAGGTGATGCACGACCGCTTCGTTGGCGAGCTGATCTACGTGCGCGTCTACGGCGGAGTTCTTCGCAAGGGCATGAACGTTTTTAACCCGCGCACTAAAAAGCGCGAGCGGGTTGCGCGCCTGATAAGACTGAACGCGGATGAGCAGACTGATGTTCAGTCGCTGGGCGCAGGCGAGATAGGCGCGATCGTGGGAATGAAGAATGTTGCCACAGGCGATACGCTCTGCGCGGAGAACCGGCCCGTGATGCTGGAGCGAATTCGTTTTCCTGAAACGGTTATGGATATGGCCATAGAGCCGAGGACGCAGGCCGACAGGGACGCGCTTGAAGAGGCATTGCAGTGCGTCAGCCGCGAGGACCCTACGTTCATGGTCCGGAACGACCCGGATACCGGCCAGACACTGATCAGCGGAATGGGCGAACTGCACTTGGAGATCATCAAGGACAGGATCCTCCGCGAGTATAAGGTCAAGGCTAATGCCGGCGAGCCGACCGTGGCTTACCGCGAGACCGTTACGAAGCCGGCCTGCGGGGAGCACCTCTTTGATCGCGAGATAGGCGGCGGCAGGCAGTTTGCCTTCATAAAGGTGGCTGTCCATCCGCTCCCGCGCGGATCGGGCAGTACCGTCGAAATTGATGTCTCTCCCGAGGTTCTGCCGGCCGTTTTCAGGGCGGCCGTTGAAGATGGGCTCAAGGACGGGATGGCCACCGGCGTGGTGGGGCATTTTGCGATGGTTGACGTAAAGGCATCGGTAACTGGGGCCAGGTGGGACCAGGAAAGCACCACCGAAGCCGCGTTCCGGACAGCGGCCGTCATGGCCTTTCGCGCGGCGGCAAGCGCCGCGTCACCCGTGCTCCTCGAGCCAATCATGGCTGTTGAGATCGTAACACCCGGCGAGTTCATGGGCGATATCATGGGGGATATCAACGCGCGGCGCGGAAAGATCAAGAGCATGAAAAGCGAGCCCCCAATGCAGATTATATCGGCGTCAGTGCCACTGGCCGAGCTGTTCGGTTATTCCACCGGAGTGCGGTCGCTAAGCAGGGGCAGGGCAAGCTACAGCATGGAGCCGGTTGCGTTCGAGATCGTGCCCGGATCGGTTGAGGAAAAAA
>CAYWJE010000079.1:0-13648 GCA_964458525.1 uncultured Verrucomicrobiota bacterium | reverse complement strand
AAACGGATCCCCGATTGCCAGATCGGTTGGCTGTTGGATATTGGATATTCAACCCTCCCCCCTCGCATCCCCGCCCTTGACAACAGGCGCCCGATATGAGACAAAACCTTCGCGCGTTTCATCCCGCCTCCCCGCATACCATGCGAAAGAATGGGGATAACGTAATTTCATCATGGACAAAACTGAACAGAACAATAACGGGGTACAGCGGGGCGGCGGCGCCCTCTATCGCAAGGTCCATGCCGATCTGCGAAGGCGCGTGCTCGGCGGCGAGTTTCTTGCGGATGGACGGCTCCCCACCGAGCCGGAGCTGGCCGCTTCCTACGGGGTCAGTATCATCACAATCCGGCAGGCACAGCAATTGCTTGTCGAGGAGGATTTGCTCTGCAAGCAGCAGGGACGCCGCACGTTTGTATCGCCCGCCGCGCGGGGACGGATGAAAATCCTCTGGGTTTGCGCCGTGACGCAGGAGGCGGAGAGCATCCATCCCTTTTTTGCGAATGTGCTGAGTTTCAGCGCCGCGGAATGCGCGGCGCTGGGCTACCGCATGGAACACGCTTGGATCCGTAACTTTACCGAGAAACTGCCGCCGCCCTACGATACGGAAGATTATCTGAAGGAATTTCTCGGAGTTGTCTTCGTCAACTGCAACAATTGCCACCTGCTGCTAACCGCCGTGCGAAGGCTGGGACTGCGGCATGTGCTCATTGGAGGAATATTTGCAGGGCCGGGACGTGCTTCAATTGACCTGCGCGGGGCGATACGAATGGGGCTCGCTGCGAACGGGCGGACGTCGAATCTGCCGATTGTTGTCGGACTCGACTCACACCAGTCATTTGTATACGAAGTGGCAGCGGCATTGGGCATTGCAGTTCGTTGGATCGCGATTCCATATGTCAAGATGTATGCGCAATACGAGGCGATGGCCTACGAGTATCTGCGCGATGACCTTCTCAAGGACGGAACGCGCAATAGTTTTCTCTTTATGGATGACTTTTTCGCCCGCGGCGGCACGCGCGCGCTGCTCGAGCTCGGATACGGGCAACGCGACGATCTGCGCGTCAGCGTGATCTGCGGCCGACAGGAGATGATACCTTTGGGGCTGCCGGTGCGATGGATAGTCCACGACACTAGAATGCTTGTCAGTGAGGGGTTCCGCCTCTTGAACGACAAGATCACAGGCACGGGAAATGCCAACGCCGGATACATGAACAAATACGAAGTGCTGGATAGTGTCCTTTCACAAGCCGATATTCAAGCCGACATCACATAGTCTCGTATCTCGGGGTCAGACCTTTCGCTGACACTTCCCTCTATGGCATTGCGCCGATGCATTTTGATCTTGAACGACTCGATCTGCATCTCCCGTCTGCTGAAGCAGGTCATGATATCTGCCGACCGACACCTGACATCTCCCGTCTTTGCGTCGTGTGCACTGCTTTTGAAGCGCACAGTTATCGCAAAGACCGACTCAAAGCGGTAGCAAACGGAAACGTTGTAGGTGTCGTTGATCAGGCTACATTGCCGGCTGGTATGCCCTGCCGGATAGACTACTGCGCGGTTAGCGACATCCACATCAAACTGGTCCACATCAAAACAATTCTTCGGGTTTCCGGGCGGACGGGCAGGACCAATAATCTTAAAGGGGGGGTATCCATTTCGTTCAAGTGACCCCTACAGGTTGTGGTTGTGGCCAACAATAGATCGGTACGGGGCGGGGGCAGTCGCCACGGCTTGTTGCATAAGGCGACAGAACAACAGACCGCGCGAACGGGAGGCGCGACGGTTAAAACGAAACGTATATTCATCGAGGTAATATTCAAGATGCTTTCCACTCACAGATCCTTGATGCGTACTCAGGAGCCAACGTTTCAGCAACGCCGCTACGCGATGGACACCGGGCATGCTGACATGCGCAGGGTCCCCGGTGTCCGACAACAGAACCTGGTTGTGCGTATAGCCCATTTCGGACACTCCGTTGTATCCGCCCCACCCGTCGGTCAGAATCTCGGAACTCTTCTCGGCCACATCACAAATGAAAGGGACCAAGCTAGCGCCTGCAACATTCGGAACCCGTCGCATCCGCACTCGCCCAAAACCCTTAGGCAAATGAACCTCTACCGCAATGACCACAATTTCCTTTTTTTCGGCGCCCCGCCCGCGTTTTCCTCCGTGTTCGCTGCCTCCAACGTAGGTTTCGTCCACTTCTATGCGTCCATTCAGGTGATCTCTGCCCGGCCTAACCATTGCGCGCCTGAGCTTATGCAGCCACGCCCAAGCGGTTTGATAGCTTCCCAAGCCAAGTACACGCTTCAGTTCCAACGCACTCGCTCCGTCCTTCTGACTGGTAACAAACCACATCGCGCTGAACCAGGTCTGCAGAGAAATCCTTGTTCCATCGAAAATCGTGCCGGCCGTGGCCGAAACCTGGTGTCCGCACAACCGACATTGCAAATGACCACGTGCCGTATGCCAAGGCTCCGACGCTTCCCTGCATCGAGGGCATACGAACCCTTCCTGCCAGCGACACCGCAACAGGTACTCTCGGCATGCCCCGTCGTCCGTGAACCATTTCAAAAACTCCTGGTACGTCCGAGGGTAGTCCTCTCCGGCAACTGGCAAGGCAGTCGTTCTCATACCAGTGCATACTACATGTTGGGGCTACTTGAGTCAAGTGGATACCCCCCTTTCAATTATTATTACACATGACCAATCAGACGTCCGGCAAGCTGCCAAATCCTTCGCCGAAAAGAGCTTGCAACACCATGGCCAAGGTAGTCGCGAGGCCAAAGTGATTTCGGCAGTAACGGATCTCTCCTCATTGCTTCAAGATAATATCTCAGCTCGGAACGCATCGCCGCAAAAACAGATGAGAATGGAATCTCCCTGACGGGCCGACGCATCCGGGCCGCGCAGGCTTCAAGGTAGTCGCCCTGTATCTTCCGGAGCCGGTCGAAGTCCCAGGCTCGTTTGACTAGCACCGAGTTGCTCTGACCAGCCACGGTTCTGGATTCGAAGATATTGGCATATTCAGCTACAGCGGCCGCGACATCAAGATCATAGAACAGCGGACGAATATCTCGCACTGAAACAAACACGCTCTTCTGAAGGGACCCCATTCGATTGCGCTTCAGAAACCGGTTCAGCGCCTCTCGATAGCTTCTTTCTTTTTCCGGCACATCATACATCAGAACATACCAGCGCCCGTCCCACCTCCGGTTCCAGAGCTTTTCAGGCACTAGTTCGGCAGAGACATGCCCGCGACCTTCCGCCGTCAATGCCAGCTTCGGGGCGCCGCCGTGCCTGTCACGCCGCGCAATCAACCCGTCCCGCCGCAAACGGTACACAGCCTGCCTGTATTCAGTCATCAACTCGTCATATCGCCCCCATTGCCTCCCCGGAAAGAATACAGAATCAAAGGAGGACACGTCAAACAGATCCAGCAGTTCAGCGCAGACCTGCCGACGAAGTATGCCGGGCGAGAGGCTAGGCTGCCGCAACGACCCTGTTCTCATTGTTTTCAACCTGACATCTCCCGAGAATGTGCTCACACTTCATGAAAGTTCTGTCTAAGTTACATCCACGATCGTGGATGTAACTTAGACAATAAAAGAGGAGAAGTCAATGCACAAAGAATGATAAACAGGTAGCAGGAGATGAACCGATTCGGCGATCGGGAGAGCGACACTGCTGATGGATTCCGATATGAGTATTGCCAGCGAAGCTCGTTACTGGTTGATAACCAGCCATGACTTGGTCATTCTGATCGTAATTAACCGTGAGTCAAGGGTTTTTCGGGAAGTCAGCGTCAACAGGAACTGCACAGCTGGAAAGGGAGGTATGAAAATAATTAATGACAGCAGCAGCAGTTACGGCCATAGCCGCATCGAATCTCGGTGCGGCGCCCATAGGTGCTCAAGGAACACCTCAATCAATCCTACGGACGCGAGCTGATCAGCGTTCCCTTCTCCGCGAAGAACAAGCAATGCCGGCAGATGGTGTTTCTCTGACAGGTCCGAAGAACAGTATTCCCGCGAATTGAGCGATGTCGAGTTCTGGTCGGGCGATGCGGGTTTCGTGAAGTCAGCCATGCTGTAGTTCGTCGCCGACGGGCTTGAGCCCCGCTCATCAGCGACCTACACCCCCACCCTTTCAAAAACCAAGGTCGTGCAACCGAAAACGGATCTCGCGGTTAAAGCTGGGAAAGACAGCTTGGAGATAACCACCTCGCTCGTCGGCGCGCGGTTTCCGCTGGGCGGCAAGACGTTTGACGAGTCCATGGCGGCTTCGGACGTGCCGGGTCCGCTGCTGGGGATGCGGCTTGGCAACGGGGCTTGGGCCGGCAGCAGCGCGCTGACAGGCGCGGTGTCGGCATGGAGCGGGAACTTGGATCTCGTCCGGCCCCGCTTTTGAGCGAGCGACAATCGCATATACGTTGCCCGACGGCTGGGAAATGGCGCACGGTCTCGATCCGAAATATCCTTCCGATGCCAACGATAATCCAGACCAGGATGGGCTCAGGAACCTGCAGGAATACCTGCATGGAACTGATCCGAACGACAAGCGACACCAATGGGGATGGGATAGACGACGGGATGGTTATGGGTTCTGGAACAGACGCCGGATAAAACGGAAGATTGAACCTAAAAAGAGCAGTTGAACTCGACTGTTCAACGTTTGCGTCCAAGACAAGCGCCATATTGCTCTATCAACCGGCGGACGTCGGCTGGATTAAGATTGGTTGCGCTGCACTTATTTTTGACACAGAGCGCGGCCGCCAAACCAGCGGCTTGCCCCATCATAGCACACGTCGTCATGACACGCGCTGAGGATAAGGCAAGCTGGTCGGTGGAAAAGCACCGGCCCGCCATGAAGAGGTTGACTCCGTCTTTCGCGATCAGTGTGCGAAGAGGGATTTGATAGGGTGGGACGATCTGATCCTGTTTGGCCAGAAGATAGGTGCGCTTTTCATCGTCTGGAGTCATGCCATCGAGATAGAATACTCCACGAGCAATAGCATCGTCGAATTCCCGGCCGGCCCGGAGGTCGTCCACGCTGAGCACATAGTCCCCAAGAACGCGCCGCCCCTCTCGCAACCCGACAATTAGCGATGCGTAATCGAAATGCCAGGGACGGCCTTCAACCCGTTGATAGTAATCCAACACCTCAAACATGCGCTGCCGCGCGCGGGACTCCAAGGCACTCATGCTCTGCGTGTCGGTACTGTCAAATCCGGGAACTTTGATTTTAAGCGCCTTTCCGCCGGGACCATTTGGCCAGATGCTTGTCATCGGCAGGTCATCCGCGTGACGAACAGGCTCGAACCAGCCCTGCGGCAACTGCGCCGTGGCTGTCTCTCCAGTTTCCCGGATGAAGAACATCAACGAGGCCGGCAATTGCAGACCATCCTCTTTACGCCCTTTCATTGTCGTGAATCCGGCGGCACTGGCCAACTGGGCCTCGCCCGAGCAATCAATGAACATATTTGCCCGCAAGACCTCCGGACCTGATTGTCCGCAGACGATCACTTCGCTGATCCTGTTTTTCAAGACACATGCGTCGATGAACCGTGTGTGCAGGAGCGATCGGACCCCGTATCGGTTCAAGAGTTCCTGAAGGATGACGGCGAGGATCTCGTGGTCGAAGATGCGATTGGCGCTGGAACTGAAGTGTTCATAGGGGCCGGGATAGGGAGCCACCGCATTCCAGACCTCCTGCATAGCTATAATTTCGTCGAATATTGCTCCCTGTCCACGTGTATCTCCGCTCCAGTTTCCGACGCCACCAACGGTGGCGTTGCCGCCAGTCACAGCAAAGCGCTCCACCAAAATTACCGAAGTCCCCTCGCGCGCCGCGGAACAGGCCGCACAAACACCCGCAATGCCTCCCCCTATGACCACTACATCGGCCCTATACCGGACGGGCAGTCTTCTTGACCACAGGATATCTTCCTCAGTTGAGTCTTGTTTCATCGAAGTCATCGCCGGGCCTCGCAGTTTTGTTTTTCGAGACGCCCCTCCCAGAAGACGATGGAGTCGCGTTTCCATGTGTAGGTTCCAGCGAATCCTCCGGGGGTGGCTATGACCGCCGGATAGGAATACTCGCCGGGGCCATTCTCAAGTTCGTGGACATCCCGCCAAGTCTCACCGTTATCAATGGAGGCGGCGAGATTGAGCGGCGTTCTCGGCCCCCAGTTCTTTGACACCTTGTTGAAAGCCAAGAGGATGGTTCCATCGGGTGCTTTGTCGAGGTCAATGCCACTATTGTTGTTTGGAAGCAGGGTGGACCTCAACTCACGCCATGTGTTTCCGTAATCGCTTGAGTCGCTGCGACAAATGAATCCGCTTGAACTTCTGGTGAGCATGTGGACTTTCCCCGGCGCTGATTCCCAAAGGGTCGGCTGGATGGCCCCCTGACCGGTAATCAGAGTTCTATCCATGGCCACTTCGGGACTGGTTGTCCAGGAGAAACCGCCATCCCTGCTGCGGTCAGTCAGGACGCGCCACTTGTTGGCGTTCTCAAGTGAGTTTGGGGCGAGCCATGATTTGTCGGACAGGATGATGGGCTTGTTCTTGACGGGGCCACGTCCGTACATGTCACCGGGGACAAGCTCGACAGGCGTGTTCCACGAACAACCATCGTCAAGGGATTGGGTAACCCATGTCCTCCAGTGATCGCATCTCTCGCCCTCCTTGAAGAAGAGCATGACTGGTCCGTTTTCCGGCCGGAAAAGAACCGGGTTCCAGTGGGGAGAGTCGCAGGTTCGCGCCCATTGCGCGGGTTGGCTCCACATCCTCGCCTGATTGCGAATTGAACCATAGATGGACACATCCGTCGCACCTTCTTTTGTTCCGGCGAACCATGCGACCAGATAGCGTCCATCCGACAGTCGGAGAATGGACGAGGCGTGGGATTGTCCTAAAAGGCCGGGAGCGAAGATTCGTTCCTGGCTTTTCAGCGTGAACTTCATGACAGGTTTCCCTTCAGCAGTCGGGCATCTGCCATTGAGAGGGCAAGAACATTCCGCCAAGACCCTGCGTTTAGTGCCTGTTCTCTTCGTATTCTCGTTGCCCATACGGGATTGCTTATTCTAACTACTGAGTTGTCGCTTCGCTCTCATAACTTCGTATGGGCTCTGCCGAATACGGCGGTCTGAATTATGACTCCTGAGCAGTTACGTATTTACCATGAAGAACATGAAGGACTTGAAGGATGCGTCCACTTCATGATCTTCATGCCCTTCATGGTGAAAAATGAGCGCATGGATCGGGCGCGTATTTTGCGCGCCGGTGAAAGGCGGAGAGATCAGATCTTGTACGCGCCCTCTATCTTCTTGGCAACATCCTTATAGCGGATATCAACCTGGTATATCTGCTTGTAATATCGGTTCACTGCCTGCTCTGGATCGCCCATGCTCTCAACCACCTGGCCAAGCTCATAGAAAACAGCTTTTTTCATGTCGTCCATTTCCACCAGATTTGTCGCAGCCGCCTCCAGCTGGGAGCGCGCGATATCGAATTGCTGTTTCTCCTTGAAGCAGAGAGCCATATTGAAAAGAGAGCGCACACGCAGCGCGGCATTGCGCTCGGACAGCTGGAACTGCTGGATGGCCTGGTCGAGCTCGCCCTTCTGATAAAGCAGCAGCCCGAATTCGAACCTGAGGGACAGGTCATTCGGGTACCGCTTGACCCGCGAATGCATATTATTGAAAGCGAATTCCATGCGGCGAACTTCCGCCGCTTCCGCTCCAGCCGTGTCGCCAGCCGCGCGCAGTTCATTTATCTCCTGGTCGAATTGCTTCATTCGGATGTTCGAAAGGAGATTGGCGATGGAAGGATCGGACGTTCCGGACAGCTTCAAACCCTCTTCCAGAACGCTGACAGCATCGTCGAAATGGCCGGCCTCGACATAGAGGTTGGCCAGGGCCCGGCGCTCGTCCATGTTGGCCGGAGCTTCGCGTACTTTCGCCTCGGCTTCCTCCGTCAGGAACTCTATTCCCTTTTCAGTCCTGACCATCTTGTCTTCCTGCTCGAGCGCCTCTACCTGTTGCTGGTCCTTAACCATGTCTCTATAAGACCCACCCTCCTTACCGGCCTCGTGCCACCCGCTTCTGGACATCGAATCGCGCGCCATCGAATCCTTGAGATTCCGCATGGCTTCCGTGTCGCGCGGGCGAAGCTCAACGACCTTCTCGAAGCACTCTCTCGCTTCATTCATCTGATCGTTAGCGGTGTAAAGCTTGCCAAGCCGCATGATGAGCTCGGTATTATCGGGATACACCTCGCGGGCCAGAATCAGGATATGAATGGCGGCCTCGGGCATTGATGCCGCTTGCGCCGCGTCGCAGGCAAACCGCACGAACATGAGGTTAAAAGGATCCTTCTGGAGGAGTTTTTCCGCCAGATCCATCGCCTTGAGACCATTCTTCATCTTCAGCGCAAGCAGACCGGCAAGGAGAAGCGGGAAGCCGGCGACTGTTGCCACCGCCCGCCGCCTTGCGCCACCGCCGGAATTATTGAACCGCTTGATCGCCGTTGCGCGAAGCAGCTTGCGGGCATGCAGGAAACGCGGCTCGATCCTGAGCGCGGCTGAGAGCATATCCACCGCGTAGACGAAATTATTACGCTCCATAGCGCTCAGCCCCTTATCCAGGAGCTCACGAGCCTTCTTTGGAATCTCCACCTGTTGCTGGTCGGCCATGGCAAAAAACTCCTTTCGGTTTAGAGCGATTAAGACTACACTGCTGTTTTTAACGAGTCAAGAAGAACTGAGGAGGCTCTGCCCCAGCTGCTTCGGGGTTACCCGCGAGATGTGCAACGTGTCCGGCCTCACTGAGACCGACTACAGGGGACTGATTGATGCGGACAACTTCTGGCGCGGAAGTGCGTCCTGTAGCCGGAGGTCGTTGACCCCGGTCAGAAAAGAATGATGAAAACTTCTTCGGATTGGAAGTCGCTGCCGCTTGCCCTGATTCGCATTTCAGCGCTCTGGGCGGCCATGCTGCATCCCGGGCGCGCGCCAGGCGCCGAGCCCCTCACAACCGTTGTGTCAATCAACTGGGTCCGTCATTACCACAACTGCGATTCGCTGACTGCCGGCAAAGACGCCGTGTCCTTGACCAGAGGCGACGATGTTCTGCTGTTCTCCCTCAACAGTCGCAGGTTCGAGTTCAACGGAACCGCGATTTGGCTCAGCGAACCGATCCAGCAAAGGCGAGGGCGCGCCAAGATGCTCAAGGCTGACGTTGACAATACGATTGCGCCTCTTCTCAAACCCGCCGACTTCCTGGTCGGACGAGATTGCTCGATTATCGTCCTCGATGCAGGACACGGCGGCAGGGACAAGGGGGTTACCGACCGGAAGCAGGAAATCGAAGAAAAGGCAGTCACGTTGCAATTGGCGAACATGGTCAGAGACATACTTGAAGAGAACGAGGTAACCGTGCGAATGACGCGGAACAATGATGAATGGATAGGCCTCGACGAGCGCAGCGATCTGGCCGAAGGCTATGGCGCCGATCTATTCATCAGCATCCATCTGAATGGGGCGACCAACACCGCGGCGACCGGCGTGGAGACCCATATCCTGCCCCCCGCGGGGCTTCCCTCCGTCGGCAACCCGGCCTTTACCAGCGAAAGCGACGCGGAGATTCATTCCGGCAATAATCACAACGGGGCGAACATGATCCTCGGCCATGCCCTGCAACGGAGATTGGTCGCGCACACAGCCGGCTGTGACAGGGGTGTGCGCAGATCAAGATTCCAGGTGCTCAGAAACGCACCATGCCCTGCCGCTCTCGTCGAATGCGGATTCCTGACCAACGAAGAAGAGGCTGAGAAATTCAATAACCCGGACTATTGCGAACAAATCGCTCGGGCGATTGCCGACGGAATAATGGATTACGTTTGCGCCGTCAAACGCGCCCGAGATCATGGCAACAATTCTCATTATGATCTTGGGATACTGCCGCACAAGGCGGCAGGGGCCGGCAGATTGTAGACAAAGGAAAGAAAACCCATGCCGATAGTTACCGATTACAGCGAAGTCAAGGATGTGTATGCCGATGCAGCGGAGCGAAAGGTTGGCCTGCCGGCGCTCTGCGCGGAAGACAGGGAAACGACCGAGGCAATTCTCGCCGCCGCGTTGAAAACGGGTGAAAAGATCGGAGCACCGGATCTGCCGGTCATCCTCTCGTGGACCAGTCGCTACCCCGCTCGCGGGCAGGCGGAGCTTGTCACGGCCTGCGGCGACGCGGTTCTCGGAACGAGGCTCATGTTCTCGGATCTCCGCGAATTCATGGGGTCGTCCAGCCCGTATCGCAAATTGCGCGTAATGCCGCACCTTGACCACGCTTTTCCCTGGCTGGATGGCGACATCCTTCTCGAATTCGCGGACATGTTCGCCTCGGTGATGTGCGACGCCAGTGAGAAGCCGCTGGATGAGAACATCAGGCTTAGCGCCGAGTACGTGGAAAAGGTGAAAGGCCGTGTGCTCGTGGAGGGCGCGGTGGACGAGATATTCGAATCGGGCGGAGACGGCGAGAAAAATGAAATGACTACCGTGGCGCAGGCAAGGCGCTTTCTCGGCGAAACGGGTGTTGATATAATTGTCCCAAACGTCGGAACGGAACATAGAGCGACAACCGCAGAGGCGAAATATGATGGAGCGCGGGCACGGGCGCTCAGCGCGGCGGTCGGCAGGATTCTCTGTCTTCACGGCAGCTCCTCCATAAAGCGTGAAGACCTGAAATCTCTTCCGGAAGACGGGGTTGTGAAAGTCAACATCTACACCTCCCTCGCAATACATGGCGGACAGGCAGTCGCCCGTTCAGTTCTCGCAGACCTGCGCAACATTTTCGATGACAAACAGCTTTTGGAACTTGTCGCCTCCGGCATTCTGGGCGGAGCGGCGCTGAAAAACGCGGACGGCCAGGCCGCTGTCACCGCCAGGCCCAGACTGGGAAGCGTCGCAAACCCGCCGCGCCGCGATGCGTGGTTCGCTGCCGTACGGGACAGGGCCATGGACTACATGCGGGCGTTGAACTACGAGCGATTCGGGCGTTGAACGCACGGATGTCATTATCACCGCAAACACATTCTTCTCGACATCAGACATGGCGGAATGCTATCAGTGTGTGCCATGACGAAGGCGAACACAATTCAGGACAGCCACGAGGCGGATGACGCGCGAGCTGCTGTTGCCGGGGCACGGCGGATAGTCGTCAAGATAGGCAGCCGCGTGCTCGTCCAGAAAACGGGTGGGCCCAATGCGCGACGCATCCGATCAATTGTCAAGGACATCTCCCTGCTGGCGCGCGGCGGACGTGAAATTGTGTTCGTGACATCGGGGGCGATCGGAGCGGGGATGAAGGCGCTTGCGATGAAGCGTAGGCCGGACAACCTGCCCGATCTCCAGATGGCGGCAGCCGTCGGGCAGAGCCGTCTGATGACCCGCTACGACAAGCTCTTCTCCGACGAGCGCCGGAAGATAGGCCAGGTGCTGCTTACGCACGACGACTTAAAACACCGCGCGCGACATCTCAACGCAAGAAACACCATCCTGAACATGCTGCGCAACGGCGTAATTCCCGTCGTTAACGAAAACGACGCCGTTGCGGTTGATGAAATCAAGTTCGGCGACAACGACCTGCTGGCCTCGCTCGTCGCGCATCTCATTGATGCTGACCTGCTGGTAATGCTCACCACCAGCGACGGGCTACGCAGACGGACAGCCTCAGGCCGTTCGATCCGGGTTGCCCGCGTCGCTCGCGTCACTGCAGAAATCATCGGGCTTGCATCGGGCAAAGGCGGCGAATTATCGACCGGCGGGATGGCCAGCAAGCTGGAGGCGGCACGGGCGGTGACCGACGCCGGCGCGGCGGTTGTCATCGCGGACGGGCGCAAACCCGGAATCCTTGGACGGATCCTGGCGGGGGAGGACACCGGAACCCTGCTTGCTCCTGCCCCCGGCCACTCGCTGCAAAGCCGCAAGCGCTGGATCGCTTTTTTTCACAAGGCCGGCGGGGCGCTGGTGGTTGACGACGGCGCTTGCCGCGCCATTCTAAAGCTGGGCAAAAGCCTGTTGCCAGTCGGCATCAAGGATGTTGAGGGCTGTTTCGGGCCGGGCGCGGCGGTGGACATAGCGGCCCCCGATCATACGGTCATAGCCCGCGGACTGACCTATTATTCCAGCGACGACCTGTGCCGCATCAAGGGCCGCCGCACGGGTGAAATATCGGCGATCCTTGGAACGGACGGCTACGATGAAGCCGTCCACCGCGACAACATGGTGGTGCTAGGCAGCTGATCATCATCCAACAAGAGGAACAAAAAGGACGAAACCATGAACCTTCATGAACAGATGATTGACATGGGGCGCAGGGCCCTTGCGGCATCAAGGGAGCTGTCCCTTTTGCGCGCTGCGCGAAAGAACGCCATCCTGAACGCCATGGCCGGGGGAATCGAGGCCGGCGCACAGACCATAAGGACCGCCAACGCGGAAGATATGCGCGCAGGACACGAGGCGGGGCTCTCGGCCGCGATGCTCGACCGGCTCGAACTCTCCGACGCCCGCATCAAGACGATGGCCGATGGACTGCGCGAGGTGGCCGTTCTGAAGGACCCGGTCGGCCGGATTCTTCGGAGATGGACCCGGCCCAACGGCCTGGTCATCAGAAAAGTCAGCGTGCCGATAGGCGTGATAGCGATCATATATGAATCGCGTCCCAACGTCACGGCCGACGCCGCGGCGCTCTGCTTTAAGACCTCGAACGCCGTAATACTGCGAGGGGGCAAGGAAGCCCTTGCCTCGAACCGGGCGATCGTGACCGTCATGCTGGAGGGCGGACGCAGGAAGGGGCTGCCGAAGGACGCCATACAGCTTGTCGAGACGACGGATCGCGATGCGGTGCGCGAGCTTGTCCAGATGGAGGGTCTGGTGGATCTCGTGATGCCGCGCGGCGGCGAAGCATTGATCAGGGCCGTTACATTGCAGGCGCGAGTGCCTGTTATTAAACACTACAAGGGCGTCTGCCACGTGTTCGTGGATGAACATGCGGATATCGAGATGGCCCTGGCCATAGTCGAAAACGCCAAGTGCCAGAGAGCGGGGGTATGCAACGCCATGGAGACGATGCTGGTTCACCAGGGTATTGCGGAAAGATTCCTGCCGGAAGCCACGCGGCGGCTTCAGGCGCGCGGCGTGGAGCTTCGCGGCGACGGGGCTGCCCGCGCGCTCGTCTCCTCGATGAAGCCGGCAACGGAAGATGACTGGAGCGCGGAATATCTCGATTTGATACTGGCGATCAGAATTGTGCCTTCCGTTGACGCCGCCATTGAGCATATAAATCAATACGGCTCGCGTCATTCCGACTCCATTGTAACGGCATCAGAAAAATCGGCGCGGCTATTCACAGCTCGTGTGGATTCGGCAGCCGTGTACGTCAACGCCTCCACGCGGTTCACGGACGGCGGCGAATTCGGTATGGGGGCAGAGATAGGCATCAGCACGGACAAGCTTCACGCGCGCGGCCCGATGGGGCTTGAAGAACTCACCACCTACAAGTATATCGTGGCAGGCACTGGCCAGGTGAGGACCTAGCCAAATGTATTTGAAATTCGTTTTGGTGTAAAGCCGCGTTAGTGAAGTT
>CAYWJE010000078.1:0-13870 GCA_964458525.1 uncultured Verrucomicrobiota bacterium | reverse complement strand
GGGCGTTTGGGTCCGGAGTAAATTCAATCAATCTCTTCTCCTCTGTGCCTCCGTGGTGAATCCCCTTCCGATTTCACCCACAGATTCTTCAGAAGCCCGAAAGATTGAACCCGACCCGAAATGGTTAAATGACCTCACTGGTACTGAAAAGATTATTTCGTGCACTTTAACGAACGTTTCCTTCCTGGAACTTGCCGTCGTCCTTGCGGACACGATTGACTGCGAGTTTGGTGTGAATGAGGAAGGAGAGGTGTTGTTCCGGAACAAGGATAAAAGGTCGAAAGTTGATCATCGGATTTATGTCATCAGACACAAACCTCGAAAGATAAGATAGAACAATTCGGGTTGCCGGGCGACCCGCCTGAGTCAAGCCCGAGTCACTCCGGCCGCAAGATCTGATGGTGCATTGCCGAAGCCTGCGACACAATTGCTCTTCCCGCGCCTGATTCGCAGCTGGCCGCACGCTGCGTTCAGCGCGGAGCCTTTCGAAAAGCGGATAGTCGTGTTAATCGAAGCGCGCTCAAGGATCGCGCGGAACCGCTCGCAGGCTACCCGGTCCGGCGCGCTGCCCTCGAATTCATCCACGCGGCTGAGCGGGATGAGGTTCACGCGGGAGCGCAGGCCGCGCAGCAGGCGTACGAGGTCGCCTGCCTGCCGCTCCGAGTCGTTGACCCCCGCAATCATCGTATATTCAAAGGTGATGATCCGCCCCGTGGCGGAGGTGTATTCGCGGCAGGCACCCATGAGCTCGCCGAGCGGATGCAGCCTGTTCACCGGCATGAGCCGCGACCTCAGCACATCGTCCGGCGCGTGAAGCGAAACAGAGAGCTCGACCTGTAGGCCCTCGTCCTTCAGCCTCATGATTCCGGGGACGAGTCCGCACGTGCTGATGGTTATTCGTCGCGCTCCGACAGCCAGCCCTTCCCCGTCGTTGATTATCCTGATAGCAGCCAGCACCTGGTCATAATTGTCCATCGGCTCACCCATGCCCATGAACACGATATGGGACGGCTTTATGCCCGCCCCGATTGCCGGGCTACCGGCGGCCGCCGCCTGGCCTGTCATCTCGCCCGTTTCGAGACTGCGCTTGAACCCGGCCTGACCGCTTGCGCAGAAAGCGCAACGGAACCTACAGCCGACCTGACTGGATACGCAAAGCGTGAGCCGCCCCTTAGCCGGGATGAGCACGGCCTCCACGCACTCCCCGTCGCGAAGCCTGAACAAAATCTTCTGCGCGACGCGCGGAAGCGGTCCACCCTGGATGTCAACTGGCGTGACCGAATTGACGGCGAATCGCCGCGAGAGCGCCTCTATCAGGCCGGCAGGCAGGTTGCGCATTCCGCTCCAGTCGGAGACGCAGGTCGAGTACAGCCATTTCCACACCTGATCGGCGCGGAATGCCGGCTGGCCCATCTCCTCGCATGCCAATGCTATCTGCGCCTTCGACAACCCGTGAAGCAGTGATATTGCGTCCGCTCCGCTCATGAAGCCTCCATGCCGCCAGTTGAAGCCGCGTCCCCTGAAAGGCTCCAGACAAAACTGATCCTGCTGGCGCTTGTAAGCTCCACCCTCACCCCTTGCAGTCCGCGCCTGTTCAAGGCGGCCCTCGCAGCGCCCAGCGCCAGCTCGGGCCTGTTGCAGTCGGAACTGAGATGGGACAGGTACACGCAGCAGAGATCAGGTCCGGCGACTTCCGCTATCATTTCCGCAGCGGACTGGTTCGACATGTGCCCCTGGCGCCCCGCGATGCGCTGCTTGAGGAACCACGGACGCCGGGCATCGGACAACATGCTTTCGTCATGATTTGATTCTACCACCAGCGCGCTGCAGCCGCGCAGCCGCTCGCGTACAAGATGCGTGCTCACCCCGATGTCCGTCACAATTCCCGCGCGCGCCCGGCCGGAGGAAACAACAAAGCCGACCGGCTCGTAGGCATCGTGGGATACGGAGAACGGCTCGATATCCAGGCCGCCCACACGAAAGGGCGAGCCGGTGCTGAAAACTCGCCACTCGATTCTCGCAAGCCGCGGAACACGCCGCAGCGACTCTACCGTTCCGCCGTTAGCGTAGAGCGGAATTCCAAACCTCGAGTGCAGCACGCCCAGGCCGGCGATGTGATCACTGTGCTCGTGCGTGACACAGATCGCATTTATGCCGGACGAGCTCTCTCCTATTTCGCCAAGACGCCGCTCAGTTTCACGTCCGCTGAGACCGGCATCAATGAGAATGCGCGTCGCGCCCGAAGCCACAAACGTGCAATTTCCGGAACTGCCGCTACCCAGAACACAGAGTTTCACGAAGATTCCCCAACTTGAAAATACCCGGACACTATCCCGCCTCCCATTACTTACACGAGTTGTTACTCGCAGCTCTTTCATCCACCAGGCGCAACGCTATCCCAACAAGCTCCGCTACAGCGCTGTCAGCCGGGAGCTGTTCCGCGATTCTTGGCACGATCTCCTTCGCCGCCATCTGCCTGTAGCTGGCCGGGTAATTGATATCGTGAACCCATGTGAGCTGCATCAGCATAAAATCTGCGAGCGACTTGACATTGGTCATGGCGCAGGACCGGTTCTTCTTCAGTTCATCCACGAGAGGCCTGCTTACCGGCCCATCGAGCTTGAACCCGGGCAGCATATCCTCCAGCTCCCTGAAACCGTTATTCCTGAGCGCCTTCTGCACCACCTGAAAGATATCCAGCTTATCGGCATCCCTTATCAACCTCACGAACTTCAGACTCTCCGCATCGAGTCCGTCGGGCACGAGCCGCGCGTTGTGATGCCGTATGCTGTCAAGAATGCAGTTGCGCTCGCGCTTCTCGATCGCATCGAGTATACCGGCGTTACTCACGACCTCCCATCCGCGCAGGCCGTGGTTAACGGAAACGGCATCGCTGAGAGTCTGGAACTCCGCGAATTGGGAAAACCTGCCGGCGTCGTGCAGCAGCCCGGCGGCCTCCGCGGCGACGCATTCCGGTCCGCTCCAGCGCATTTCCCGCGCGAGCGCGGCAGCCGTTGCGGCCACCTGCCCGCTATGCTCCAGCTTCAGGCCGAGCACGTAATGAAGTTCGCCGTCCCGCCCCGCAAAGGTATGAACATAGCCATGAAACCAGTCTGCAATCAAATCCAGATTTTTCTTCTTCATTTCTTAAACTTAAATCGCTGTTCCGTTCCTGCCAGAAGCCGTTTTATATTCGATTTGTGCCGCCACACCGCCACGACGCCGAGGACGGACAGCGTCGCGGGCAGCAGGATGCCGCCGGCCACGTAGAAGAACCAGGCTGACGCCGCCGCGGCGGCAGCCGCGGCAATGGATGCCACCGAGACGTACCGCGTGATGCCAAAGACCAGCACCCACACCGCAATGCCCGTGCCAGCGCACGCGGGCGCAACTCCTACGAGCGCGCCAAGGCTCGTCGCGATTCCCTTGCCGCCCTTGAACTTCAGATAGACCGGCCAGATATGGCCGGCTATGGCCGCCGCCGCGCACAAGAGGCCCAGCGCCGCGGGGTCCGGGCCCGACGAAAAACGTGCGGCCAGCAACGGAAACAGCCACGCGGGGAAAAACCCCTTCAAAACATCACATGCAAAGACCAGCGCGCCCCACCCCTTCCCGATGGAACGCGCCACGTTCGTCGCACCAATGTTGCCGCTGCCCAGCTTCCTGATATCCACCCCGTTCAGCCTGCCGACTATATAGCCGAACGGGATAGCACCTGTCAGGTACGCAGCCAAAGCCCATGCTGAATACGTAATAATCATGACATCATCGCTGCATCCCGTCCGGAATCAGGAAAGCCTGGAAAGCGTTTCATTCCTGTTCTTCCGCTGGATCACGGGAACGCTGCTCCACTTGAGTTTCTTGCACGCCTCGAACTTCATGCGCCCGGCAATGATTTCGTAGATGTCGCCGTCCGGCAGCTTCGACACCACTATGGGCTGCAGCAGACCGTGCTCCGCTATGCTCTTCACGAGCTGTTCAAGGTCAAAGGGATCTACCTCTGCCCCATCGGACCGTATACGATCAATGGCCAGATCCCTAACCATGGACGATTTCTCCCGGAGCGGATCGGCATCGTCTTCCTTCTTCTGCGCCGCAGCACGATATGAATAAACGTAAGGGATAGCGAAGTCCACCGATTTGTTATGCTGGCAGGTAATGAATATGCGCTTGGTGATCTCGTAGGAGGTCTGCGCGCGGTCCATTGCCCTGGTCAGGTAGCGCAGCCGGAGGTACACGCCGTAATCGTAGAGGTCGGACCTGATGTACGGCTTCTGGCCCGTGCTTGCGACTATGTCGCCTGTGACCTCGTTGGCCGCGTCGAGCAGTATGGACTCGGCCTTTTTCCAGTCGGAGTCATAAGTTATCCTTATGACCACCTCGTCAAGCATGAAATCGCTCTTCTGCGTCACCGTGTAGTTGATCACCACCTGGCTGAAGAGCATGGCGTTTGGAACCATGATGAACCTGCCGCTCGCCTCCTCGCTTCCGACCGAGCCGCCCACCTGGTTGAGTATCGTGTACATCGGCTCGATGTCCTTGATGTCCCCCACCAGGCCGAGGCTCGGAAACTGTATGCGGTCGCCCGGCCGGAACGGCCTCTTGAGCGACACGAGAATCCATGCCGCGAAACCGCTGACCGGCGCTTGTAGCGACCAGCCGAGCAGCATGCCGCCGAAGAGCGTGAAGAAGGTGCCGAAGGCAGCGAGCCTTCCAAACCCATACGCAACGCTCAGCGCGATTGATATGAAGGCGAGCAGCTGATACATCCGCCCGATCATGAGGGCTTCGCTGATCGGCTTGCCCATGACCGCCAGGACCCGGATGGTGCCCATGGTCAGCAGATTGCTCGCCGCGAGAATCGAGGCTATTATACCCGCCATCCCGAAGAAGCTGTGTCCCGAAGGTAAACGCGCCGCGCCCGGCCAAGCCCGATCAAGAAAGAATGCGGCGGCGACGATGATTAGCCACAGAATAACCCATGCTGCGTTCTTCGATCTGTATGACATTTTCACTTTTGTGCTCCGTGATACAAGTTGCGGAAAACATGCGCCAGCCTGTAAAGGCGCCTAAACACAGTTCCTAGCTGGTACCATAACAGGGGAACAAAGCAAGTTTTTTCAGGCTCAGCCCGGTAAATTGGCTTGCCTTGCCGCGGGCGCCGCGTTATTCTATTATTTAATCGCTGGATAATCGGCGGCAATTTTCAGAAAACGGTAATACAACAAGGAGATGATCATGTCCGAAATCATTGATGTAGTTGCAAGGGAAATTCTTGATTCGCGAGGCAACCCCACCGTCGAGGTGGACGTAATACTGGCATCCGGTGCAATGGGCCGGGCCGCCGTGCCATCGGGCGCGTCAACCGGCGAAAACGAGGCGCTCGAACTCAGGGACGGCGACAAGAAGCGCTATGGCGGCAAGGGCGTGTGCAAGGCTGTCTCGAATGTGAACAAGATCATCTCCGGCGCGATCGTGGGCTTCGATGCGCTCGACCAGGTGGCGCTCGACGCGGAGCTGATCAAGCTGGACGGAACACCCACGAAGAAGACGCTTGGCGCGAATGCCATACTCGGCGTATCACTCGCGGCCGCGAAGGCAGCCGCGGCATACCTCGGCATACCGCTCTTCCGCCACATCGGCGGCGCCAACGCAAAGGTGCTGCCCGTGCCCATGATGAACATCATGAACGGCGGCGCGCATTCCGACGCTCCGATTGACCTCCAGGAATTCATGATCATGCCCAAAGGCGCCACATCGTTCCACGAGGCGCTGCGCATGGGCACCGAGGTGTTCCACGCTCTGAAGTCCATCCTGAAGGACAGAAAGCTCAGCACCGCCGTCGGCGATGAGGGCGGATTCGCGCCCAACCTGGACAGCAACACGGACGCGCTCGAGTCCATCGTGAAGGCAATCGCTAAGGCCGGCTACAAGCCCGGCAAGGATATCTTCATCGCGCTCGATCCGGCCGCCAGCGAGTTCTACGACACAACGGCACGCCGCTACATCTTCAAGAAGAGCGACAAGTCGAAACGCACGTCCGAACAGATGGTTGACTTCTATGAGGGGCTCGTGAAAAAGTACCCCATCATCAGCATCGAGGACGGACTCGCGGAGCATGACTGGACCGGCTGGAAGCTGTTCACCGAAAGGCTCGGCGACAAAATCCAGCTGGTTGGAGATGATCTCTTCGTCACGAACACGAAGTTCCTCAAGAAGGGCATAGACATGGGCGTGGCCAACTCGATTCTGATCAAGCTGAACCAGATCGGCACCCTCACAGAGACGCTCGATGCGATCCGCATGGCGAACAACGCCGGCTACACCGCCGTCGTGAGCCACCGTTCAGGCGAGACCGAGGACACAACGATTGCGGACCTCACCGTGGCTGTGAACGCAGGGCAGATCAAAACGGGCTCGCTGTGCCGGACCGACCGCGTTTGCAAGTACAACCAGCTCCTGCGCATCGAGGAAATGCTCGGATCGAACGCCGTGTTCGGTGGCGTTATATGATTTGTTTCGTCGGGACGGGCGGCCACTCATGAATGTCTGGCTTGTAATATACCGTGTTTCTTGCCTGGTTCTGGCGGCGACGGTGATTGCGGGGATAGTGGATATCTTTCTCCCAAAGATCCGCGAGAACGAGGCGAGCCAGGTGTGCGCCGCGAACCTCGAGGAGGAAAACCATCGGAAGGAAGAGGAAACACGCGCACTGCGCAAGCAACGCGAACGGTTCATAACCGATCCCGCTTACGTTGAGCGCGTCGCCCGCGAAACGCTGGGCAAAGTCAGGCCGGACGAGGTGATCTTCCGATTCGCCGATCCCGAGACAAACGCCCCCGCTTCTCCATGAGGCTCGAATCAGCTTCTCACCGTGGGCTTGGTCTGAACATTCAGCACCTTGCTGTTGGGCGGAACGGAGTGCGTGAGCCACACATTTCCGCCTATGGTTGTGCCGGCGCCTATGGTGATATCGCCCAGAATGGTCGCAGCCGCGTAGATAGTGACGTTGTCACAGACGTTCGGATGGCGCTTGACGCCCTTGATCGGATTCCCATCCTTGTCCTTCGGAAAGCTCAGAGCGCCGAGCGTGACGCCCTGGTATATTTTCACGTTGTCGCCTATGACCGAGGTCTCGCCTATCACCACGCCTGTCCCGTGATCAATGAAGAAACGCCGCCCTATTTTAGCGCCCGGGTGTATATCTATGCCCGTGCGAGAATGCGCCAGCTCCGACATGATTCGAGGAATGAGCGGAACGTTTTCTGTATAGAGAAGATGCGCGATCCGGTGGGTGGAGATGGCCGGGATCGCCGGATAGCTCATCACAACTTCCATGGTTGACTTTGCGGCGGGGTCTCCTTCAAACGCCGCCTGTATATCCTCCTGCAGCATTTGCTGAAGTTCCGGCAGAGATTGCACGAGTAGCCGCACGACATCATCAGCCTTAACCTTGCAGTCAGAGCAGTCCTCGCATTTATCAAGTTCGCACTGGTATTCGAAAGCCGTTTCAGCATGGGATCGCAAGTCACAAATGGTGGATTCAAGCCGCGAGGCAATATCGGTGTTTGGTAAACCTTTCGTAACTGGTCCGTATCCGTGACAGCCAGGAAAAAGAACGGCTATTAACGAGTCCAGAACATTATGAACCTCGTTTCGCCATGGGAGAGTATATTCGCCATGGCACGATTTTCTTTGCAAAGCGCACCGGTTGCAGGTCTCCAGTTTCGCGGCCACGACAGCCGTATTCTGCTTGATCCAGTCATCTTTCATTTATCCCCTCCATTATTGCCTCATCACTTGACGCAAATGCAATATAGCAGTCCCCTCAACTCTCGCAATCGAAATCAGGCACTGATTCAAAATTAGTGAATCAGTAAGGCAGTGGGAAGGGGAAAAAGAGTTTTCTCACTAAGGCACAAAGACACCAAGATAAAGGAGGTGGAAGAGGGAAGATCTTCCTTGGTTACTTTGTGGCTTTGTGAGAGCCTCTACTGATTATTACGAGCATTATTTGACCATCCAAGAACTTCTTCCGGATCACTTATCATCCGTGAGAATATTTACACACCACTACACCTTGTTACTAACACGTGGAACTACCACAATCTATTGACAAAAAAATCTGAAAAATTTTCTTGACCATATCGTCATTTGTGACGATAGTTCCGCTCATGAACAGTGAGTCAGAGCTGATTGCACCGCAAAAGACAGTGGTGGCGCCAGTCAAAAGCAGGAAGACGCGAAGCGAAAGGCGCACCCTGGCAACGCGCCGTAAACTGCTCAACGCAGCCCGCTCCGTGTTCGCGGAAAAGGGCATTAACGTGGCACGCATTGACGATATCACCGAGCGCGCCGATGTCGGAAAGGGAACTTTTTACAATTACTTCCGCACCAAGGAAAACCTGGTTCGCGAGCTCATGGCAAATGTGCTGGCCGACCTGAACGTGGCAATAAGGGAGAACTGCAGGGATATAAGCGAACTCAATGATCTGCTTGATTCGCTTATCGCAACACACACCAGGTTCTTTTCGGACCGCTGGGAGGATTTCATCCTCTTCTACCAGGGACGAACGAACCTGACTTTACAGGAGGGCTATCAAGGCATTGAAACACCGTTCATAGATTACCTGGCGCAGATAGAGCAGCTGATTTCTGGTGTTATGCACCAGCGCCTGCCCCAAAACGTACTAAGAAGAATCGCCTGCGCCGTCGCAGGGCTCGTTTCAGGTTACTATTCATTTGCCGTTATAGCGTCCAAGGATGATGACATTGACGCCGTGTTCAAGTCGCTGAGGGGGGCAATGGTTGCCAGTCTCGTGCGATTCATCAAGGAAACGGTGTCCTCAGCAGAAAAGGAGAAAGATGAGAGAAGTATGTGAAGTTGCGGCCCCAGTGAAATTGAGACAGAACTCCGAAGTCGTCATTAACCCGGTGGTTCAGGAAGATTCGGAGGAAGAAGACTTATCGGGCGTGATGCAGGAAGCAATTGACAAGTCGGCTTGGGGCATTGCCTCAGCGATTGACATCTATGATTGCGACCCGACAACAATCCGCAGCGCTTCAAAAATTCGCAGATTCGTTGTGGAGCTGTGCGAACTTATCGAGATGAAACGCTTCAGGAACACGACGGTGGTCAACTTCGGAGAGGATGAGCGCGTCGCCGGCTTCTCGATGGTGCAGCTGATCGAAACGTCACTCATATCCGCTCATTTCGCCAACAAGACAAACGCCACGTACCTCGATGTGTTCAGCTGCAAGCCGTACGACCCCCGCGTCGTGAAGGATTTCGCCATGAAATTCTTCGGCGGCTCACGCTGCGTTATAAACGTGACTTTGAGGCTCTAGAATCGTGACGAGATTCCGCGTCGCATCCGACATCGAGGAATGCCGCGCCCTGTGGCTCAAGTTCTCGCCCCTGGAACTGGTCTCCGACCTATGGGAGGTGCGCGATTGCTTCCACCGGCATTTCAACAACAGGCCCCACTTCATCGTCGCCGAGGACGATGGTGGGGCTGTCGGCCTCCTGCCACTCAGCTGGATAGAAGAGTCCGGCTGCCACGGCTATTTTCCCGGCGAGACGTGGCACGGGAAGACATGGCTCGAACAGAACCGGGTTTTTGCGGACGACGCTGTCCTGCCCACGCTTCTCGCACAAATCCCGCCAGCCCGCCACGTGCGCTACATGCTGCCACGCACCTGTCCGAAAACGGCGCCACAGGTGCACGACGAGACGGGCTATCTCTTTCTACCTCCGCGTTACGACTACGACATGGACAAGTACTACCGCGAATTTTCACGCAAATCCTCGAAACGCCTGGAGCGTGAAATGGGCGAACTCGAGGCGCGCGGTGTGAGCTATCGCCATGACAATCCGGAAGACTTCGAACTCATCGTGGATCTCAATATCGGCAGGTTCGGTCAAGATTCCTATTTCTACGACAGCCGCTTCACCAATAGCTTCCGCGCGCTGAGGGACTACCTTGTGGCCGGCGGAATGATGCGCATGACGACGGTGCTGATAGAAGGCACGCCGGCCGCCGTTGACCTTGGTTGCATCTACCACGGCAACTATACCTTGCTCGCGGGCGGCACGCACGCCGACTATCCAGGAGTGGCCAAGTTGATCAACCTGCACCACATGAAATACGCCTGCGAACAGAAATTCCTGTCAGTTGATTTTCTGTGCGGCGATTTTTCGTGGAAAAAGCTGTTTCACCTTGCGGAACGTCCGCTCTACATGATCTCCGACAGGCCGGCATGATGCACACTCGCAATTCACAATCCGCCCATCGCATCCTCGTCGCGGGCACAACAGGCGACTACATAGATCTCATCGCCAGGCGCCACCCCGGGCGCGCCCTCTTCCTGACCGACGCCGCGGAGCGCGCCGCCGCACGGGAGCCAGCCCCACCCGCTCCCGACGAACTGCTCTGCGACCTCTCCAATACCGACGAGACGCTCTCCATGCTGCGCGCCCACCTGAAGAAATGGGATCTTAATCCCGACGGAATCGCGTGTTTTGACTGCGAGTCCATGTTGCTCGCAGCACGCATAGCAGGCGAGTTCTCGCTGCCGTACCCGACGCCGGACGCCGTCGCCGCATGCAGAAGCAAGTTTGTCTGCAAACAGCTCTGGCGTAAAGCAGGACTGCCGTGCCCGGAGACAGCGATCGTCAACACCGCCGCGGAAGCCGCCGCGTTCCTCGCCCGGGTGGCGCGCCCGACAGTTCTCAAACCTGTTGCCGGCAGCGGAAGCCAGTACGTGTTTCTTTGTTTAAACTCCAATGACTGCCGGGCCGCCTTCCGCGTGATGGAGTCCCGCATGCCAGCCCTCCGCGCGGACCCTTTAAAGCCCCTCTACTCCCGCGAAAGGCCGGGCGGAGGCGGAGATTACGTGATGGAGGAGTTCGTGGAGGGCACCGAGTACAGCTGCGACTTCGCACTGGACGGAGACCGCTTGGAAGTGATCCGCATCGCCAGAAAGATCCCGGCAGCGGGAAGAACCTTCGGCGTCACGCTCGCCTATGTGCTTCCATCCAGCCTGCCGCCTTCCATCGCCCCTGCCCTCTTTAAAGACCAGGTGCTGCAAGCGGCCCGCGCGATCGGGCTCAACCGCGCGATCGGCATGCTCGACTTCATCGTCCGCGGCGACGAAGCGCTCATGCTCGAAATGACTCCCAGGCCGGGGGGCGATTGCCTTCCTCCCCTCATTCTTCGCAGTTCCGGCCTCGATATGCTCGGACTTGCCCTCGACTTCGCCGGCAGCCGGTTCCCCTCCCTGCCCGCGCCCTCGAACTGGATACCGCTGGCCGGCCTCCGCCTCTTCGCGCCTTCGCCCGGCGTTATAGCCGGCCTTGATGTTGAAAAAATGATTGCGGACAGGCGCGTGCTTGAATATTGTTTAAAAAGCGGACAGGGCGCCCGCGTGGTATTCCCGCCGGATGACTATGACTCGCAGATTTTGGGCTATGTGATTTTCAAGCCGAACCACCAGGACAGCGTTGAGGCCAACTGCGCGGAAATTGCAGGGCTCTTCGGAATTCGCATGGAGGCGCCATGAAACACGAACCAGACGGCATCCTCGAAAAGGCCGCCTTGATACTCGATAAGAGAACGCCGGAGCTCGAACCCGCCGACCTCGCCCGGCACGTTGCAAATATCCTGGATAGAAAAGACATCTTCCTCCAGATCCGCGAACAGTGCGGCTCGCCCCTCTACATCATTGACGAGGATTCACTTGTCGCCCGCGCGCAGCTTTTCACCGCCGCGTTCGAGGACGAGCTTCCCGGCACGCGCGTATATTTCGCAATGAAGAGCAACAACCACCCGCTGGTTTCCCGGATTCTCGTGGCACAGGGCCTTGGCCTCGACGTGTCGAGCGGCCTCGAACTCGAGGTCGCCCTGCGAACCGGGTGTAAGGACATCATCTTCAGCGGACCGGGCAAGACCGCGGAGGAGCTCGACCTGGCGGTTAAAAACGCAGATCGCGTGACGTTGCTCATGGACAGTTTCACGGAGCTCGTGCGGTTGCAGGCTGCAGCCGCGGACGCCGGCGCCACCATGCGGGCGGGGATACGGGTCGCCACCAGGGAATCGGGCATATGGCGCAAGTTCGGCATTCCGCTCACCGACCTGCCCCGTTTTTTTGAAGCCGCAAAGGCATGCGCCTGCGTGGACCTGCGCGGAATGCAGTTCCACGTGAGCTGGAACCTCGACCCGCGCGGCTACGTCTGGTTCCTTCGGTCGCTGGGCGCCCAGCTCGCCGAGCTCGATGCCGAAAAACTGGCAGGAATCGAGTTCATTGACATTGGCGGCGGCTTCTGGCCGCGCCACGGCGAGTGGCTCGTGGAAACAGCCACGCCCGAGGGCACATTGCGCAACGCGATAAGCCCGAATCCGCCCGACCCTCTCCGACATTTCAAACACCAGTCCTTCAGCATCGAGCACTTCGCCGCCGAAATAGGCGCCGCGGTGCGCCAGAACATCTTCTCCCACATCAAGTGCCGGATATGCACCGAGCCCGGCAGGTGGCTGTGCAACGACGCAATGCACATCCTGATGACCGTGCTTGACAGGAAGGCGGATGATCTCATCATCACCGACGCCGGGATAAATGCCGTGGGATGGGAGCGCTTCGAGAGCGATTATTTTCCGGTGATCAACCTCTCGCGCCCTGCCGATTCCGAGCACCCCTGCATGGTCATGGGCTCGCTCTGTACGCCGCATGACGTCTGGGGCTATTCATACCATGGCTCGGGCATCGAAAACGGCGATACACTCCTCGTTCCAAGCCAGGGCGCCTACACCTACAGCCTTCGCCAGCACTTCATCAAACCACTTCCCGCTGTTGCGCACATGAAATCCTCCGGGGGTAAACTGACTGTCAGGAGAGTCAACCCGCCTTAAAACGGGCGCATCTGCTATTCCTTGCCCATCGCCTGTAGCCACACCGGCGGGCGGGCAAGCCGCACCTCGACGAGACATGAGAAAACGCGGCCATCTGGCCTCGGTCAGCTGCAGAAAATACGCACCCGCATTCGTTCCCCGTTCTTCCGAAGTGGCATGACCAGCGAGTCCGGACATCTTGCAAAAACGGGCGCAAAGAATTATCTTGACTATGCATCACGCCTCTAATATCATGCAAACAATGTTTTTTGGCTGACATGATTACTTGGCGTTGAACATCATTTGTGCACTCCTGGCACGATCAACGCCCATGCGGCCTAAAACAAAAATGTCGGAGGTTTGAGATGAAGAGGATTGTGCGGTGGTCGGTTGCGGGAGCGGTCGCGGTTGTGATGGCGTCGGCAGTCGGTGCGGAGGAGAAGGCGGCGGCCACGAAATGTGAGTCGACGATTCAGAAGGTTAAATCACTTTTCCACGGGTCGGACACTGACAAGAACGGCAAGCTGACCGCAGCCGAACACAAGGCTCAACTTGAGAACTGGCTGAAGGAGATGGATGCTGATCACGATGGCAAGGTCTCCGCCGCGGAGTTCAATGGCAGCTTGATGATTAAAATTGACACGGATAAGGACGGCTCGGTGACTATGGAGGAATTCCTGGTGTTCTTCGCAGGTGAGGATGCAGCCACCAGTGACACGCCGGCCTGTAAGAGGCTGGATGCAGATGGCGATGGGGAATTGACCGCGGTCGAAATCGTAGCCTACCGGAAGAGCGTTTTTGCCGAGGCGGATATTGACAGCGACGGCAAAATAACCGCAAATGAAAGAAAGGGACGCGCTGCCAAGCAGTTTAAGGCCCTTGATGCGGATAAGGACGGGTTTATCACGATCGAAGAGATGATTATGGTGATCCCGGTCAAGGTCGAGCCGATGGCTGATCAGCTCATGGAATGAGCCTGACGC
>CAYWJE010000077.1:0-13924 GCA_964458525.1 uncultured Verrucomicrobiota bacterium | reverse complement strand
TCTTATCACCCACACGATGAATAAACGCAAAGACACAATCCGTCGGTGTCGTCTGTGTACTTGGCTAGTATTTAACGTAATATTTTTAGTTTCTGTAATTCTACTTCAGTCTTTAACAAGTCCTTCTCTCCGTTGTGTGGCTTATATCATCCTGTCAGCAATCGTGTTGATAGACATGTACATAACTGGATCATGGCGGAAATACGTGCGGGATATCAAGAGGTGCGGAAAAAACAAATTGAATAGCGAGGTGAAAAAATGAGTGCGACAAATGAAGCCGGGGGACGCCGGCATATTGTAAGATTATTTTGCGCGATGGTCTTTGCGGCGATGGCGCTGTCCGTCCATGCGCAGCCAATGCCGCAGGATTCGTGGTTCTTCAGTCATAAATGGGGGAGTGAAGGTAGTGGAGATGGGCAGTTCCAATCTCACGAGGGTCCAGCTGGCATAGCAATCGCTTCTGATGGAAAAGTTTATGTTGCGGATAAAGGGAATAATCGCATCCAAGTCTTTGAGCAGGATGGAACGTTTGTGCGGAAATGGGGGAGTGGAGGCAGTGGGGATGGCAACTTTTCAGGTCCCCATCGTATAGCAATTGGCGGTGATGGCAAAGTCTATGTTACGGACTTAGGTAATAGTCGCATCCAGGTGTTTGAGCCGGATGGGACGTTTGTGCGGAAATGGGGGAGTGGAGGCAGTGGGGATGGGCAGTTTTCACTTCCCTCTGGCATAGCAATTGGCGGTGATGGCAAAGTCTATGTTACGGACTTAGGTAATAGTCGCATCCAGGTGTTTGAGCCGGATGGGACGTTTGTGCGGAAATGGGGCACCGAAGGCAGCTTAGATGGGCAGTTTTCGAATCCCGATGGTATATCAATCAGCGGCGATGAAAAGATCTATATTGCGGATGGTGGCGTCAATATGCGCATCGAGGTTTTTGAGTCGGATGGGACGTTTGTGCGGAAATGGACCAGCGGTGGCCAAGTCCTGGCGATTGGTTATGATGGAAAAGTTTATAATGCCACCAAGGTGTTTGAACCCGACGGAACACTTATACGGACATGGGGGAGTTACGGCAGCGGAGATGGGCAGTTTTCGACTATCACTGGCCATGCAGTCGGTTCTGATGGAAAACTTTATGTTTCGGATAGAGATAATCATCGCATCCAAGTCTTTGATGTAGCCGGATACCGCATCGCACCATCATCCGGAGCGGTTCCCTTCCCTCGCGTGGTCAGCACCACGCAGCGTTCGGGCGAGCCGCATCTGGAAGTTGATTATACCGTGCTGGATTCCGACAGCCCGAAAGTGGCGGTGGCTATAGCGGCATTTTCCGGAGGCACCAATTCTCTGAATAATTTGATCAAGATGGAGACGTTTCTCGAAGGCTCGGAAGCATTTCTTGGCACAAATATTGACGCCAACGTGACGAACCAGGTGGTCTGGGACGTCAGCGCGGACGTGCCGGATGATTACGTCAACCTCAAAGTGCGCGTGATGGCGCAGGACGAACGCGGGCTGATGGCTATTGATTTCATCACACTGCCGGAAGATGGAGAGGATCCGGCGCTGACTATCAGCCGGTCGCCGATCAAGCAGTCCGACATGCTGCCGCTCTGGTTCTGGCTGGTGGCGTCCGGCGATGCGTCGGTCACGTTGACGGGCGCAGAAGTGCATGGCGTGGGCGGCGAGTTCGACGGGCAGACGCTGGCGCAGGGCACAAACACTACCAGCAATGGCCGGAATTACCTCTGGAACAGACTGGATGTCCGCGAGGCAACGAGCGATGAGGTCACCCGCGCGCGGACGGGTCCAAGCGGTGTTGTGAATCAATGGACTCCCCGAATTACCGTTGGGCCGGGAGACCGTCCGGAAGCCGTGAATGAATGGGGCTTCGATACAGGCTATTCGGGCACGAACGGATGGTGGGTCGTCGAGGAATGATGCAAACTGTGCGCATAGCCGGACAATGGTATATTTGCAAAGCCACAATGGCGGCTGGCCTGCTGGCTCTGGCCGGCGGACTGAACGCTGAGGTGGTTGAAGTGACGGAGCGCTCGTTGCCTGGCGGCATCCTCAGTCGCTCCACGGTTGTCTACACACAGACTGAACATCTCACTACTAACGCGCCGGTGGAACATGCCGGATACAGGTTCACGCATTGGACGATCAATGGTGCGCGGCACGATGATTTCGCCGGGCGCGCCAAGAATCCGGTGCGGTTCGAGGTTTTAGAGACCATTGACGCCGTGGCGCATTATCTGCCGACGGACGAGGATACCGACGAAGATGGAGTGCCGGATTGGTTCGAAATACATTTTTACGGGGATCTGAATCAGGGCGCGGAATCGGATACGGACGGCGACGGGCTGACGCTGGCGCAGGAATACCGCTACGATTATCATCCGGCAATGTCCAACTCTTACGTTTCCGGCGGGGTTTCGATGCGGAATTCGGAATCGGTGACGATACTGGTGAATCCGGAGCTCTTTTTCTATACGGAACGTAGCGATCCGGGCGGACTGGTGTCGCGCTCGCTGATATTTTCAAATGGGACGGAAGTGACGAGTCAGTCGCTCGGTTCCAATATCCAGGAGTATGCGTTCGCATATTGGGAATTGGATGGTGAACGGCAGACTAACGCGCTGGGCGGCAGTCTGTCCCGCTTTTCGTTTATCATAACCAATCACGCCGAAGCGGTGGCAAAGTATTATCCCCTGGATCAGGACACGGACGAGAACGGGATTCCCGACTGGTGGGCTTATCGGTATTTCGGGGAATTGATCGCCGATCCGGATGCGGACGTGAGCGGGGACGGACTCTCGATAGCGGACGCCTATCGCTATGACTACAATCCGCTGCTATCCAATACGCTCGTTCACGGCGGCGTCTCGATGCGGAATTCGGAGCTGATCTGGGTGGATATTGCGGGACACTTTGAATGGTCGTTCAATAGCGATCCTTCAGGGCTTATCACGGCACAATCGGGGTTGTCGGTGTCGGGCACGGTTATCACAACGCCTGCTATCGATTCCGCAGTTGATGACTACCGCTTCGCCTGTTGGTATATCAATGGCGCGCCGCGGACGGACGATATGGGACAGGCGCTGTCGCGTCCGAGTTTCGTATTGAACACGAATACAGCCGCTGTCGCAAAATATTATCCGGTTGATCAGGACACGAACGAGAACGGGATTCCCGACTGGTGGGCTTATCGGTATTTCGGGGAATTGATCGCCGATCCGAATGCGGACGTGAGCGGGGATGGGCTCTCGATAGCGGACGCCTATCGCTATGACTACAATCCGCTGCTGTCCAACTCTTACGTTTCCGGCGGTGTCTCGATGCGAAATTCGGAATCGCTTTTGTTGATTCTGCGTCATGCGGCGGCTTCTCTGGAAACCAGCCCCGCAAGCCGCGATCATGGCTATACCGCCACGAACAGCCAGGCAATCAACGTCAGCGCCAATACCAATTGGACGGCAACGCCAAATGAGTTATGGATAACGATCGAGAGCGGGGCGGCGGGCAGCGGCACGGGAACCGTAACCTACGGCATAACCGCTAATGAAGAGACTTCGCCGCGGTCAGGGTCAATAACGATAGAAGGCGGCGGTCTTACGCGCACATTCACGGTCAACCAGGAATCGGCGCCCATGCCGCCGGAATTATCGGCGCCGACGGGAGTATCGGCATCGGACGGCACATACACGGACAAAGTCCACGTGAGTTGGAATGCCGTGGATGAAGCCACCAGTTATGAGCTGTGGCGGCATACGAGCAATAATTCCGACTCGGCTGAGCGAATTGCGTCGGGCTTGACAAGCACAACTCAGGATGACACGAATGCAGTGGCAGGCGCCCTTTGTTACTATTGGGTCAAATCGAAAAACGCGATTCAAACAAGCGCCTTTAGCGCTTCGGATTCCGGCTGGCGGCTGCTCCAGCACACGCTGACCTACACCGCCGGGGAGAACGGCTCAATCAGCGGCACAGCCACTCAGATTGTTGACCGCGGATCATCTGGCTCAGAGGTGACTGCTGTCCCGAACGATGGCTGCAATTTCGTAAAGTGGAGCGACGACTCCACGCTCAACCCGCGCGCGGATACGAACGTTACGGCGGATATCGCCGTCACGGCTGAGTTCGCATTGTCCGTTCCCGCCGCGCCAACGGGCGTAACGGCGTCGGAAGGCACGTTCTCCGATAAAATCCGCATATCATGGAACGAGGTTGCGTTCGCCGATAGTTACCAGGTCTGGCGGCATATGGCGAACAACTCTTCCGGCGCAAACCGGATAGCTTCCGGTCTCACCGGCACAAGCTATGACGATACGGACGCATCCGCCGGCATGACTTACTATTACTGGATAAAAGCCGTGAACGCGGCGGGAACGAGCGATTTCTCGGAATCGGCGGCGGGCAGACGCAAGACATTGCAGAGCGATTTCAGCGGGGATGGGCAGTCGGATGTCGTGGTGTTCGACACGGCAACCGGAACCTGGTATGTTCAGTCCGAAGACGGTTTGTTATCATCCATGCAGTTGGGTGTTGCGGGCTGCATTCCCGTGCCCGCTGATTTCGATGGCGACGGCATAAGCGACCTCGCCGTTTATGATGAGTCATCGGGCTACTGGTATATCCTCAAATCCAGCGACTCCAGCCTGTCATCCGCGAAATGGGGCGACACAGGCTATGCGCCGGTGCCGGCGGACTACGACGGCGATGGTAAAGCTGATCTCACGGTATATTGCGAATCAGGCGACTGGCCCGGATACTGGTACATCCTCAAATCCACCGATTTAAGCATGTCATCCGCCAAATGGGGCGACACGGGTTACACGCCCGTCCCGGCGGATTACGACGGCGACGGGATCGCCGATCTCGCCGTCTATTGCGCTTCAGGCGACTGGCCGGGCTACTGGTATATCCTCAAATCAACGGACTACACCATGTCCTACGCCAAGTGGGGCGACATGGGCTACACGCCTGTCCCGGCGGATTACGATGGTGACGGGATTGCCGACCTCGCCGTGTATTGCGAATCCGGCGACTGGCCGGGATACTGGTATATCCTCAAATCCACGGATTACACGATGTCCTACATGCAACTTGGCGCCGTGGGCTATACGCCTGTGCCAGGCGATTACGACGGAGACGGGCTCACTGATATCGCCGTCTACCATGAGGAATCCGGCTGGTGGTGGATGCTGCTCTCCGGGAGCGGCTACGCTCTCTCGTATCAGCAGTTCGGCGGACCGGGTTATGTGCCGGTTATGTGAGTGAAAGTATGTGGGATCGTTCTGTGAGTATTGAAGCCTTTGTATATGTTCGGCAGAAAAGAAAGAAAGAATGACACAACTCAGCCGCTATGTCGTCAACGCATCATTCGGCACGTCATACGTGATTGCTGGCGAAACAGAGCTCGGAACTTGGACGGCCGTCATTATGGCGCTCAACAAGAACTGCAGGGCTATACACTATATCGTCCACGGAGACACAGAGCCCGCCATGCTTGCCAACTGTGAAGAATGGATAAGACGAAACGTCGAGCAGAATGCACAAATGATTCCCGATGAGTAATCGAAAGGAGATGCAACATGGTTGATGATGACAGAACGTTGGCCGAGACATTGTGAGACGCTTACAAGAATGGATGGGATGCAGCCGCCAGAGATCAAAACATCGAAAGTGCGAAGGAACATGCCTTCGTCCGTTGAAACGACGATGACGATTGAGTGCACTCAGGCAATTAGTATGTGGAGTTACAGAAACAACGAGGGAGGTAAGGAGTTATGACACCGATTGCACCGTTATTATCCAAGAGTGGGCCAATCATAAAAACAATCACAGTATGGATATACAAAGCTGCTCCTATAATCAGGATATTCGTGAAGAAAGCGGCCGCATTTGTCGTCACAGCAGTGGGTACCGCCGAAGCATTACGCAGAGGTAGAAAAATCTTTGACGATTATTTCGGAAGCGATTCTGCACAAACGTCTTTGACGAAGCAGGCAATGAAACGGGAAGGGAGGACTTCTTCTGGGAAAAGCGAGATCACAGCCCTCGTTCTGAGAATAGAAGAGAACAAGAAGAGCCTGCAAGCGATCATCGAGGAGAACAATATCCAGCATCGCTCAATTAAGTTGCAGATTGAAGTCATGGAATTGATCGTCTCCTCGCAGACTTTCGAACGTTTTGCGAATAATATCAAGATCCATGCGTCTAATCTGGAAATCCATTTTCAGGCGCTTATGAACACGCAAGGAATCACCCGCGATATCGGTCATTATCGCTACGCCATCAAAGCGCTGATGCAAACAGTCAACAATATGATACGAGTTCAGCGCCTGCAAAAAGACGGCGTAAAAATGATATCGGGCGTGGATGTTGAGAAAGTGTCGGGTGCCGTCTCCTTGTGGTACTTGGCAGAAGCCTTTGAAAACTGCCGCGTGCTATTGCTTACAGAGATCGCTTCGTTTCATGAAGCCGTAGACGCACAAAGCAAACACATCGAAAACATCCGCACTGCGGCCAAAACAGTGCCGGATGCAAGCAATGCAATAGCTTCATGGCTGGATGACACCGTCGAGCCGGCGCTTCGGGAAGCAGAGTTGGCTGTTGATGATCTTGACAAAGAGTTACGTGCGTTTCCGGCTCTGTCGGACCTCCATGATGTCAAGTTGAAAAAAGAGATGGAGGAGGAGCAGAAAGAGATGCTTGCGCTTGATTATGAAGATGTTGATGTTTGATTCGCGTGGGTATGCCTTGTTTGACTTTCGTTTACCATAAAGAGTGGTTCTCTGACGAGCTACATCGCATTTCTTGCAGCAGAACATAGACTCGGAAGGAGGAAGTTCCATGGGGAAAGAAACTTGCCCTTACTGCAACGGTTTCGGTTTTCAAGAGCAACCATGGGCGCTTAATAAGGACAAGACCGACATCAAGAAGGTTAAATGCTCCAATTGCGGTGGATCTGGTTATGTGTGGTCGGATGAAAATGAAGACGACGATGCCGAGGCAACCGAATGTCCGAATTGCGAAGGGTCGGGCACCGAAAGGATCGCATGTCCCCAATGCGGGGGGAACCCTAGCGAGTACCGAAACTCAAAAGGGGAACCTGACGGTTGCCCCGAGTGCGGCGGAGCGGGATGGACAGAGATCACCTGCCCTATTTGTCACGGGTCGGGTGAGCGACAGTAGTCTGAACCGACTGGCTATTTCAGAATGCATCGCAGCGGCTACGCGCTCTCGTATCAGCAGTTCGGCGGACCGGGGTATGTGCCGGTGCGGTGAAACAAGACAATGGAGGGTGATCTGACATGAAAGCAACACAACACGGGAAAAAGATGAACCGCATCATCATGCTCGCTTCCATATTCCTGTTGGGGACGCAGCTCGCCGCGGCTGAAACAACAGTCAATTTCAGCGGCGCAGAAGTAATCTTTCTGGATTCAGATAATTACCTGAAGAAGATCAATGAATCTGGAGATGTTGCATACGTGGTTACGCCAACAAACACAAGCGTGAAAGGGGTGCAGAGAGGGAGCGTTTCCAACGAACTGATAATTGTATTCAATTCCCGGCAGACTCTTGGCGATGGTAAAGAATATTATTTAGCCAAGACCGACACCGCCAACAATGTTTTATCCGGCATAGATCAATCTCTTGAAAACCTCAATTTCAGCATGGATTTGGAGCAGGTAAATAATCCGAGTGTGCAAACCGATCAGGCTAGGAATATCTATTATACTATGTCCGGTGGGCAGGGACTGCAATTGCGCAAATATAGTAGCGAGACCAATATCACAGACCTTGTAAATCAGAATATTTCATTGAACTACTGGTTGGTGTTGAGCGATGGATCAGTGCTCCTATCTGGGAAAACCATGTCCACCGGACAGGGATGGGTTCGCATATTGTGGCCCGACAACAACTTGGAGACAATTGCCGAATTGGGCGCGTATTGCGATGGAGCGCATTTCTTGAAGCTGTTTCCCGATGATCGTGTTTATTGCGGATTTTGGGGCAGCGAATTTGGTGGGGTATATAGACTTCCTGAGGATTTTGGTTATTTGAGTGATTACGAAAACAACTACATTGGCGCAATGAATGGAGGTATGTTCACTCCGGAGTACCCAATATTTGATGGGGAAGGAGGGCTCGGTTCTACTTTTGGAGCAAGAATTGATGGCTATCAGCAAGTAGGAGATTATATTTTTGTCATAACAGATTGGGATTCTGATAAAGCTTTGCTGCGCTATTATCCTGAACCCACAAAACTTACCTTAAATCACATAGACACGGTGACTGTAATATCAAAGTTCACGGACAAGCTTGTTGTGGCCGGGATCAAGAATGGTGAGAACAAATTAGTTCTTTATGATCCCGTGTATGAAGATGAAATGTCGCTCCTGACCGAGAATATTGAAATCTATCACCTTGCGGAATTGGAGGATGGCAGTCTTTGGTTTGACGGACTCAATTTCAGCGGAAATCAATACATTGTCGGGAAACTAAGCCTTTCCGTGACTCCGGGAGTGAGGGGTGCGGTTCGGTCGTCCTATACCCAGATAGCGACTCTGCAGGACAAGCCAAACATGATGATGAGCTTGATTGAAGCCCCGGAGCCGGACTCTCCAGACCTGGATGACCCAGACCCGGATGACCCAAATCCCAACCGTGACGCACTGTGCGTTGTCAATGACTTTGATGGCGACGGCAAATCCGATTTGGCGCTCTATCAGGAGGTGTCACATCGGTGGAGCATATTCCTATCGGGAAGCGATTCGCTATGGTCTCAACAGTTCGGGGACCAGGGCTGTGCACCAGTCCGTGGCGATTACGATGGCGACGGCATAAGCGACCTCGCCGTTTATGATGAGTCATCGGGCTACTGGTATATCCTCAAATCCAGCGACTCCAGCCTGTCATCCGCGAAATGGGGCGACACAGGCTATGCGCCGGTGCCGGCGGACTACGACGGCGATGGTAAAGCTGATCTCACGGTATATTGCGAATCAGGCGACTGGCCCGGATACTGGTACATCCTCAAATCCACCGATTTAAGCATGTCATCCGCCAAATGGGGCGACACGGGTTACACGCCCGTCCCGGCGGATTACGACGGCGACGGGATCGCCGATCTCGCCGTCTATTGCGCTTCAGGCGACTGGCCGGGCTACTGGTATATCCTCAAGTCCACGGACTACACCATGTCCTACGCTAAATGGGGCGACACGGGTTACACGCCCGTCCCGGCGGATTACGACGGCGACGGGATTGCCGACCTCGCCGTGTATTGCGAATCCGGTGACTGGCCCGGATACTGGTATATCCTCAAATCCACGGATTACACGATGTCCTACATGCAACTTGGCGCCGTGGGCTATACGCCCGTGCCGGGCGATTACGACGGCGACGGCATTACCGACATCGCCGTCTATCACGAGGAAAGCGGTTACTGGTGGATGCTGCTCTCCGGTAGCGGCTACGCGCTCTCGTATCAGCAGTTCGGCGGGCCGGGTTATGTGCCGGTGCGGTGAGTACACATTCTCGATCTATCGGAACGGATTCGCTCATAATCTGACTTACATGACTTTCTACCCCTGTTACGTGCAATGATTGAACAAAAGAAACCAAGGCTATTTCGCGCAATTTCAATCTTTCTGTTTATTTCAAGCTTTGTTGGTATCGTTGCCGGCTTCATGCCTCTTGCAAAATCCGTGCCTGCGAAGAGATTTGATCTGGGACATGAAGAGCGGGTTTTTCGAGAGATGGCTGTTTTTCCGTTAGCTAACGATTACCTAAAGGCAAAACGTCTGTTTATATGGCCGCGGCCGGGAGTGCCGCCCGACATCCGAACATATGGTTCATGGATTGACAAATCAGACCACTTCCAGGGAAAGCAGATCACGGATTGGCACGAAGCGTCGAGAACCCGCATCGCCGTTATGGTCGCGGGATATCCGAAAACACCGAACGAGCTCACCATTGAAGTGCGGCACAAGAACGGATCAAGAAGTGAGATACAATACGAAGAAGAGAACCCCGGCGAGTCTTGGATGCCTTGGATTATTGAATTGCCCGCCGATGCATCCTCATTTCGCATCAACGCATCGGATAACTCAAGCGCCCGGTTCGGATGGCTGGGGTTCACCGAACCGTTTTATCACCGGCCAATGTTTGCATTCCTTCATGCTTGGGTCAGGATTGTCGGCGCCTTCTGCCTGGCGTTTCTTTTGATAATAGGACCGGGTGTTGTCCTGCAAAACCTTCTATGCAGGAAAGACAAGAGAACCTGCGTCGCTTGTTGGATGTTGCCCGGACCTTTTTTGTTGGCCGTGCTCGGCGGGCTTTGTTACTTCTGGAGCGACGCCTTGAGCCCTAATTATCTCGCCTTAACATTGATAAGTCCTATTCTGATTGCGTTGGCTATTTTTGCCGTGACTGTTGATTGGATGCCAACTGTTTTATCTCACGAGAAACTTCTGCTTTCTCTCATGCTCTTGACGGTTGCTTTCGGCATTGGAAAAAGCACGTATTCGGGCGGTCCAAAAGGCGAGCTTCTTGAAGGCACTATTTCACGGACTCTGGAGGTAGGAGACAGGCCTGACAGCCGCATCTCTTATCATGTCGTTCAGGTGATTGCAAATCATCTGCATCCCGGATCGGTGGAAAGCATCAGATTATTCATGCCGTATTCGTTTTATTCGCGAGGACCTTTGGCGGGCTTTATCGCCGCGCCGATAGTACTGGCGCTGGGAGGAGCGCCGCCGTCCGCGAGTCCCAATCAATATTGGATGCCTTTTGATCCGGAAGGTTTTATGACATACCGAATCGTCCTCATGATACTGGCCTCTCTCACATTGGTGCCCATATGGGCCGTGTTGCATTCCACCGCGGGAGAGAACGCAGCGGTTCTTGGCATAACATGGTTGACACTCTCTCCCTTTTTCCTCCATGAAGTCTATTTTACGTGGCCAAAGATGTCGGCAGCGGCTTTTTGCTTTTTGGCTTTTTATGAAGCGTTTATGCGGCGGCGCTATTTTTTCGCAGGACTTGTGCATGGCCTGTCCAGTCTGTTACACCCCCTGACTCTTCTTGCGGCCCCATTCATGTGGCTGTGGATTATCGGCGAACGTTTGTCAGGCCAATCCAATCACATACAACACTCAAGCTCAAAACACGGCATCAGAAAAAGCATAATCTACTGCACAGGCGTCGCCGTAATCTTCATATCATGGAGTATGATAGGAGGGTTCGGCAGCAGCGGCTTTTTTGAATATTTCCTCGGAGCCGAAAGCTCGCCGACAGCCTCGATGAGTTCATGGATGATGAGTCGGTGGCGAAGTTTTGCAAATACTCTGATTCCCGGCTATCTATTCATGTACCATGCGACAAATCCATCCGTTAACACTATATATGGAGGCGTATCGGACGAATGGATTCGTTTCTTCTTTCAGTATTGGACAACCTTTCCGTTTGGCTTCGGCATCTTCCTGTTTGTTGCCAGTCTGCCTTTTTGGACGCTTGCCATTCGTTCTTATACCATTGTTGCATTGGGTTGCGTCATGCTTCCGTTTTTGTTTCTTTGCGCCTATTGGGGTGGCGCCATCACCGGACTCATGCGCGAGGGGGGCCATGTCTGGTTTCTGAGCGCTATTGCATTTCTGGCATACGCAACAGCCGGCAGTTCCTCAACATTACAGCAATACCTTTTACGTATAATGCGTCACCCGCTGTTTCTTGGGTTGCGCGCGATCGAGGTTTTCCTAATGGCCTTTGCAATGACGCTCTTTCATGTTCCTTTATGGGAATCGGGCATCTTTGCATGCAATAACATCATGTCGCTTTCTTTAGCGACTTCTTCTCTGCTTGCTATAATCACCATTATCTGCCGTTTTAAGACAGAGAATTCAGGCAACCCATCAAACTGACGACAACGTGAAAGTGCAACCGATGCTGCTCTCCGGGAGCGGCTACGCTCTCTCGTATCAGCAGTTCGGCGGACCGGGTTATGTGCCGGTGCGGTGAATCAGTGAGTCAGTAACTCGGTGAGTTAGTTAATCAGTGAGTCAGTGAATCGGTCAGGCGGGACTTGTCCGCCGTGTAGGCGCAGAGTGCAGGTTCCCTTTGTGTGCTTTCCACCACGCCTGTCCGCCCGCCCGCTTGCAGCGCCTGTGCGCAAGCACTGCGGGCAGGTGGCGGAGGCGGACAAGTGCGGCTTTTGCGGGATATGAACCCCACAATTGCGTCATTTTGGGAAAAAGACGGCTCGGCAACAGGATTGATCCAGATACGTAGAAAAACCTCGCTTTCCCCGCTTGGAGGGCGGCGCGCCCGCTTGCAGCGCCTGTGCGCAAGCACTGCGGGCAGGCCGTCGCCGCCTCTCCGATCCAGCTCAAAATGAGAACTGCTATTTCTTATCACACAAAAAATCACTTCTATTCACACTAAACGCTCTTGTATTCCGCGCGCCGATTTGATATTTTTAATTACATAAATTTGAATCATGGTAAAAAAAAGCGCGGAAGGATAATTATTTATCATGGAAACGATACGACAACAATTGAACATACCCTCAAATCATCGCGTGAAACTGGATATTGTGTTGCCGGATGAAATTCCAACCGGTTTGGCCGAAATGATCATGATTGTCGAGTCGCATGCGCACCCGCGGAATGATCGGCGCGCCATGATGCGATTGGCGGGGCGTTTGAAACATTCCAAGGCTTTGCGCGGAGATCCCGTGTCTATCCAGAAAGGCTGGCGCGATGAATGGTGAGCGCTTGCTGCTCGACACGAATATTGTCATCGGTTACTTGCGGGGCGATGAACACATTGTCCGTTATTTGGATAGTCGTCTTAAGGAAGGATGTGTGTTATTCGTCAGCCAAATCACACGCATGGAAATGTTGAGCTATCACGGACTGTCAAAGATGGATGAAGCAGAAATCAAGGAATTCTTGACAGGCGTACAGGTTGTCACGCTGGATACGCCCATTGAAGCAAAGGCCGTTGCCCTGCGGCGAGCTCACCGTTTGAAACTTCCCGATGCCATTATTATGGCGTCTGCAAAGATCAATAATTGCGTTTTGGTTACCTGCGATCTGGATTTAGAGACTAAACATATTGAAGGATATCGTGTTGATATTCCGACATGAGTCCGGCAGCGGCTACGCTCTCTCGTATCAACAGTTCGGCGGGCCGGGCCATGTGCCGGTGCGGTGAATCAGCGGGTCGGTGAATCGGTAAATCAGTGGGACAGTTCGTCGGCCAGGCGTGGTGGAGGCGGACAAGAGCGGCTTTGTGAGATATACCCCCCATTGGCCGACATTGCACATTGACACGGGTTCCATCCAAAGAAAGGGCACAGGAATGGCACCCGGCTAAAAATCCGACTTGCGAGGTTCATCCGTAGGGTGTAGGATGATGCCACGATGCAAATGGTATTGTTTGATATTGCCTGGATTCGCCAAAGAACTCTGGCCAATGAATTCTATTTGTCTCAACACGGCGATCAAGAACGGCAAAACGACAACCTCACTTTGTCCGATGTTCGAGATGCGCTTATTTCCGGAATAATAGTGGAAGAATACGAGGACAGCGGCCGTGGCACTAGTTGTCTTGTCGCCGGCTTCAGCCATCTGGGCATTCCGATTCATGCCGTGTGTGGCAAGCGCGGCAAATGGCTTGTTATTGTGACGGTTTATATCCCGAAACCGCCAAAGTTCAAGAATATTTACGAAAGGGGCTGACATGACAAAAAAGTGCAATTTTTGCGGAAACAAGAATTTCAAGGATATTGTCACCCAGTATGTTTACAAACACAACGGCAAATTCATGATCGTTGACGGAGTTCCTTGCGAGCAGTGCGATTATTGTGGAGAGCAAGACTTCACGGCTGATTTGTTACTGAATA
>CAYWJE010000076.1:0-13990 GCA_964458525.1 uncultured Verrucomicrobiota bacterium | reverse complement strand
GGCCCGCGCCTTCAATATCGCGACTTCGGGATTCGTCCACGCGGTAGAAGCGCTCGAAGATCTTCGCGCGATCCTGTTCGCGGATCGGCGGGCCACCGTTCTCAATCGCCAAGCGGGCCCGCCCCCCTTTGATGGCAATCTCGATGTCGATCGGACTGCCAGCGTCACCGAACTTGATCGCATTGGACATGAGGTTCTCGATCACCTGATCCAGGAGGTCTGCGTCTGCCCGAACGAACAGTTCCGCCGGGGATTTGATTGTTGTCTTCCTGTCAGGGGCGAGCATCTCGACATCATCGATGGCCGCACGCACCCGTTCGACGAGATTCACGGACTTCAGGGCGAGCGGCAATTCACCCGCATCAGCTTGCGACAGCAGCAGTAGTTTGCGCAAAATCGACTTCAGACGCTGAAGTTCATCCAACTGTTGAGCGTACTCACGCTGTTCATCGCTTCCATCCGCCGCCCGCTGCAAGCACCGTTCGACCTGCGCTTGAAGAACGGCCAGAGGCGTTTTGAGTTCGTGGGCTGCGTCTGCACTAAAGCGAGTCGCCTGTTGAAAGCCTCTTTCCAGTCGCTCCAGCATGCTGTTGATCACATCGGTCAATCGCTGGAATTCCTGGTCGATGTTGCGGTTGGCTATCCGCTCATCGAGCCGTCGGGCCGTGACCCTTTCAGCGGTGCGGGCGATCTCATTCACCGGTCGGAGTGCCATGTGCCCGAGCAGCCAACCACTAGCAGCGAGTAACAGCAGTACAAAGGACGCTGCTATGAGCAGGGCACAGCGAAAATGACGAGTCTCCGCGTGCAAACCGGCCAGGTCCATCGCAATGCTGAGCGTCACTTCTTCGTTAGCAAGCGTCATGGCTCGCCATTCGCCGTCCAGACCAGCGATTGTTTTATAGACCGGCCCCCGAACGCCCAGTCGCCGAGGCGGGGGCGGCTGGCTCGATTCCTCCGTTCGCTCCCGCGTAAGCTTGACATCCTCCTCCGGCGGCACGTCCGGGATTACCTCTGGCACCCCATCGAGCGAAAGCGGCAGGGAACCGGACGGCAGGCCGACCGGCCACTCGCCTGTGGCATACAACTCAACGCCGCTCACAAGCGTTGCTTTTACGACGAACTGTTTCGCTGCGTCCTCGCCGTAGATTGAGCGCAACGAGTCGTCAAAGCGTTGCCAGTGGCCGGGAGGTTGGGATCTTCGGACCTGGGTGTCCGCCAGTGCCCGCAACTCACGGTCGATGCGGTCATGCCCGACCCGGTTCAGCACAAATGAGGCGAAGAGTCCAAAGCCCAGCAGGATAAGACCCGACAGGCACAAGCTGAGAAGCCCTATCTTAAGTCGGAAGGAATGGAGCATCAGTCGGCCTCCGCTTTGCGAAACCGGTAGCCGACACCGCGCACAGTCTCGATGAGGGACCCGGAATCGCCACGATCAATCTTCGAACGCAGGCGCTGCATACAAACATCAACGAGATTCGTCTGCGGATCGAATCCGTAGCCCCATACATGCTCCAGTATCTGCGAGCGGGTAAACACGCGTCCGGGAGAGCGCATCAAGTATTCCAGAAGGCTGAACTCGCGCGGAGCCAGGTCAAGAGGTTCGTCCTTCCATTGCACGTCCCGGGTTATCAGATTGACCATCAGATCGCCAGCACGCAAGACGCTGAGCTGTTCCCCCGAGGTACGCCGCAGCACGGCATGGATACGGGCCAGCAATTCATCCATATAGAAGGGCTTTGCGATGTAGTCGTCCGCACCGACGTTAAGTCCTTCAACGCGTTCATTGGCTTCTGAACGGGCTGTCACCAGGATCACCGGCAACGTGTTCTTCCGGTCGCGCAGGTTCTTGAGGATGCTCAGACCGTCCCGGCCTGGCAACATTATATCGAGCACAATCAGGTCGAAGGATTCCGTGAGTGCAAGTGTGTAGGCCTCGTTTCCATTATGGCTGACGGTGACGGCAAAGCCATGCTCTTCGAGGCCTTTGCACATGAACCCCGCCAGCTTCTTTTCATCCTCTACCACAAGAATCTTCATGCAGGAAGATTATCGCGTTGCGGCCGGAACATCAACCCTGGTTCCATTACAATTTTGTAATCCGGGATGAGGTCATTCGGTAATCTTCGTATGGTTGTATAGATCAAAAAGCAAGGCAGATTGATGAAAACCAAATGGAAGGAAGTTGATAGATGACAACACTCCTTACTGTGAGAATCATTGTGTTGATCGCGCTCGTTGCGTGTGCATTACCAGCCCTGTGCCAGGGGCCGCCACCCGATTCGACGCGCCGCAAGGCACTCCTCGAAAAGTTCGATATGGATGGAGATGGACGCCTGTCCCCTTCTGAGATGGCCGCAGCCCGCCCGGAAGGTGGTCCTGGCAGCCAGAAACAGGAAGTTGCGGAAGTGGATGCCGGAAAGGCCGGGGAAAGCGGGCTCAGGCATGACACAGAGATGCAGGCCATTCTTGAAAAGTTCGATGTTAACAACGATGGCAAGCTAAGCCCTGCTGAGATGGAGGCACTTCGCAAGGCAAGGCCTGCGCAGAAGGAGGTACAATGACTGGTTCTGCCCTATTCCGACCGGCAATCGCCATGCTCGCGCTGATGACATCGCTGAGTGCGGCTGAGCAGCCTCTGACGTGGGAGGACTGTGTGCGACTGACGATGCATCACAACCCGGCCCTGGCCGCGTCATCAGCAAAGGTTGAGTCCGCTGAGTCGGCGATCGGTGTCGCTCGTTCCGCGCTGCTGCCCCAATTCTCCGCCGGCGCCTCCGCCGACCGCATCTATCGCGATAGCCGCGAGGATCAGGAAGCCACGACCTATGGTGTATCCCTGAACGTTGAGCAGTTGCTGTACAGTGGCGGGAGCAAGCAGGCTGCGCTGCGATCTGCGAGGGCAAGTCGGGACCAGCAGGTTTCCCTGGCTTCTGACACGGGAACCAGAGTGACTCACGATCTGCGCCGCGCGTTTATCGATGTGCTCTATGAGCAACAACTCGTCGCCCTTCTCGGCACGATTGAGGCGCGACGGCAAGATAACTTTGAGCTTGTGGAACTTCGCTATGAGGGCGGAAGTGAACACAAGGGGTCGCTTGCTTCAAGTGCTGCCTCGCTTTTCGATGCACAAGTCCAGCTCAAACAGGCTGATCGTGCAGTGTCGGTCAGTCAACAGATCCTCGCTCGTACCATGGGCCTGACGTCTATTCCTGATGGCGGTGCGATCACCGGAAACCTGGAGCGTGTTTCGCTGCCGGATAATGTTGAGCTTGAACAACTGGCCCAGGAAACACCTGTCTATGATGCATCCCTGGCATCCCGCGCAATCGCTGAGGCGCAGCTGGCAGACGTCCGGAGCGGCAGACGCCCCGATTTGAGTCTTATGGGCTCCGCCGGTCGAGCCGGCGACGAAAATGCGTTTGACGAAGATAGCTGGTCGGTGGGAATAAAACTCTCTTTTCCATTCTGGTCTGGAGGCAAGACAAGCCACGAGATCCGCAAGGCCAAGGCGGCTCTGCGTGAGGCAGATGCTTACATTGCCGACACCCTGAACGAGCGCGTCCGCATGCTTGCAGAAGCACAGCAGTCACTCGCGGATGCGGCAGATAACGTGGGTGTTCAGGCGAAGTACGTGGATGCCACCGATATCCGCGCACAGATTTCGCGGCAGCAATATGAGGACGGGCTTCTGTCTTTCGATAACTGGGTAGTGATTGAGGACGACTTGATCGCAAGACGCAAACTGCTGCTTGGCGCCCAGAGAAACGCCTTACTCGCGGAAGCGGCATGGTGGGAGACAACCGGATTCAGCGTATTTTCCATGAACAGTGATAGAACAGGAGATGAAAAATGAAGCGGAACTTTATCATATTAATGGCCCTGGCAATTGTCCTGGGCCTCGGGGCTTTCGCGTGGCGCTGGTCACAGAAAAACGGGAATGGCAGCGTTGTCTACGAGAGCGTCTCTTTCACGCGTGAACGCATGGAGACAACCATCGACTCTACCGCCGTTGTCGAACCCCGTAACCGGCTCGAAATCAAGCCGCCGATCGGAGGACGTATCAATGATGTTCTTGTAATTGAGGGGCAGGAGGTAACCAATGGGGACATCATCGCTCACATGAGCTCGACAGAACGCGCGACCCTGCTGGATGCAGCCCGTGCCCGGGGCGCAGATGTGCTGGAGAAATGGGAGGATGCGTACAAAGCAACCCCGATAATCGCACCGCTGGACGGAACGATCATTGCGCGGAACATGGAACCGGGACAGACCGTGATGGCTTCGGATACAGTGCTGGTGCTCTCTGACCGCCTGATTGTCTCCGCCCGTGTAGACGAGACGGACATCGGCATGGTGCAGGTGGGCCAACGGGCGAGGATCACACTTGACGCCTTTCTGGATGTAAAGGTTGAGGGGGCGGTGAGTCGTATCGCGTTCGAGGCAATAACAGTGAACAACGTAACCATCTATGAAGTTGAAGTGGAGCCGGATGAGATACCCCAATGTATGAAGAGCGGAATGACAGCAAGTGTGAAATTCATCATTGCCGAAGCAGATGATGCGCTCACCCTGCCAACCGACGCCATTAGCAGCGAGGCCGGCAAACACTTCGTGCTCGTCGCGCGCGACACTCCCGACAACGCGCCGGAACGCTGGCGTGTACTGACAGGGCTGTCCAGCGGTGGTCGCATCGAAATCCTTGCAGGACTGAATGGGAATGAGCTGCTTGTCAGAAAGACATTTGCCATTGCCAGAAACAAGAACAGTGAAACGTCGTCGCCGTTTGTATCCGCCAGCCCGGGGAGGGGAAGATGATCAAGATCACTGACATAACGAAAGTCTACCAGATGGGCTCGGTTCACGTACATGCCCTGCGCGGAGTCAGTCTGCGAATCAAGAGCGGAGAATTCGTGGCCATCATGGGGTCTTCAGGATCAGGAAAATCAACACTGATGCACATTCTGGGGCTGCTCGATGTCCCTGATGCCGGTAGCTTCCGGCTGAAAGATCGCGAAGTGAAGGGGCTGAGCGAAGACGAACGCGCAGACCTCCGTGCCCGGAGCATCGGATTCATCTTCCAGCAGTTCAATCTTTTACCACGTGTGTCCGCCCTGGACAACGTGGCCCTTCCTCTGATATACGGGGCGACTCCAGGCACCAGTACCGCGGGACAGCTTCTGGATCGGGTCGGGCTTGGCGAGAGAAAGACTCATGCGCCCAATGAGTTGTCGGGCGGTCAGCAGCAGCGGGTAGCCATAGCTCGAGCGCTCGTGAATGGTCCTTCAATTATTATGGCAGACGAACCCACTGGAAATCTCGACTCTTCAAGTGCCAAGGAAATCCTATCCCTGCTGCAGGATCTTCATCGTTCGGGGTTGACGGTGATCATGGTGACCCATGATCCAGAGATAGCGAAGGTAACAGACCGGACGATCACGATGAAGGACGGGGTAATAGTTTCCGATACGCGGCACGAACATAAAGAGCGATGCGGCGAGGGCGCCACCATTCCGTCACCGCAAGGAAAGGAAGCCGTTAACGCGCCCGCAACCCTGCGACCGAAAGGCGTGTTTCCCTGCTTTCGTGAATTCACGGCATTGCTCGCACAGGCTGGTCGCTCTCTCGGAGCCAGCAAGGTGCGCACGGGGCTATCCATGCTGGGCGTGCTGATCGGCGTCGCCGCCGTCATTGCCGTTATGGCGCTGGGAGCGGGTGCCAAGGTTGCCGTTGAGGAACGCATCTCATCCATGGGCGCGAATCTTCTGGTCTTGACGCCGCCACGTCCCAAGAGCCGCGGCGTCTCCCTGGGTGCTGGCGCTGTATCGCGCCTGACGTTGACCGATGTTGCCGCCGTCCGTGATAACATCGAAGGAATTCAGTACGTCAGCGGCACGGTACATGGGACCGTGCAGGCGACGTATGACGGTCAGAACTGGCGGACCACCGTTCGCGGTACAGAGCCGCCCTATGAATTGATTCACTCCATCACGCCGCAGGCCGGACGTTTCTTCACCACGGACGAGGACGCCGCACGGGCGCGTGTGGCCGTGATCGGCACGACAGTGTGTGACGAGCTCTTCGATGGGCAGAATCCGGTGGGACAGATGATTCGTGTCAACCGCGAGCGGTTCGAGGTGATTGGACTCCTGCCCGAAAAGGGATCCAGTTCGTCCAGCGATGAAAACGATCAGATCATCATCCCTGTGAGCACAGCCATGCGCCGCGTCTTTGGTGAAGACCATTTACGGGAGATTGAGATTCAGGTCGCGTCCTCCGAGTACCTCGACTATGTCGAGATGGCCGTTGTCGAGCTTATGAACGCTCGGCATCGTGTGTTAGATGTTGAGAACGATTCGTTCATGATTCGGAATATGGCGGAACTCCAGAGCACCATTGTTTCCACAAGCAATACGCTCTCCTCGCTCCTCATGGGTGTGGGTGCAATCTCCCTGCTGGTCGGTGGCATCGGCATTATGAACATTATGCTCGTCAGTGTGACCGAACGAACTCGCGAGATTGGTATCCGCAAGGCCATCGGCGCCCGGCGGGCCGATATTCTGATGCAGTTTCTGGTAGAGTCCGTGGCCATCAGCGCCTGCGGGGGCATCCTGGGCATTGCACTTGGCGGCGGCGTTTCTTTTTGCATGGGACACCTTGCCGGCTGGGCCGTGGCCGTGCAACCGATGACGTTGATCGTTGCGCTCTCCTTCTCGGCCCTGGTGGGAATCGTGTTCGGCCTATGGCCGGCCCAACAGGCATCCCGCCTGCAGCCCATTGAGGCTCTGCGATATGAGTAGCCTCGTTGACAGGGGAAGAAGCGCCCATCCGGATGCTCAGGCGTTCGCAGAGCTTTCTTGCTCTGACGAAGGGTCCGCTTCCCATTGAAGATCTGTTCCTGGCTAGTAAGGGGATTAAAGGCGTTTGGTTTGATAAAGTGTCAGTATCTGGCGGAGAGGGCGGGAGTCGAACCCGCGGTACTCTTACGAGTACACAGCATTTCCAGTGCTGCACCATCGGCCACTCGGTCACCTCTCCAGTTGGATTCGCAGTCATTACAAGCCTACCAGCAGGCAGGGCATGAATCAAGCAGGAGAATGGGAAATCTCGCAATCAAGCGCGGCTGTCGGCTCGCCGCTTAACCGTCTTCCTGCGAATGACGGCAGCAACCCGGCACGGAAGGTAAACCAGGATTCGACTGCGCAGCTCGCCGCTCTCGATCGAGGATTGTGTAAAATAGCTCTGTTCCGCCCGGAGCCTGTCCTGCCCGCCGAACCGCGCTTCGTCGGTATCCATGAGCAGCACATATTCGCCGGGCGGCGCCTCAATGGAATAATCCGTCACTGAGCGCGAATGGTGGAAATTGAATATGAAAAGCAGGTCCCCGCGGGCAAAGGCCAATATCTTGTCGTCGTTGCGCAGAAACAGCAAACGCGGCGCAAGTGGCGCGGGAAACACCCCGCTTCCGACCATTCCGATCATCGCAATATCAAACTCGGCCAGAAATCGGTACTTGAGGTCGGGAGCGTCGCGCAGGCTCCACTGCCTGCGGGCAAAGTGGTAGGACCAGTTATTGCCCTCGCGGGGAAAATCTATCCATTCCGGGTGCCCGAACTCGTTGCCCATGAAATTCAGATAGCCGTTGCCGGCAGCCGCGAGCGTGGCCAGCCGGATCATCTTGTGCAGGGCCATGGCTCTGTCTACTTTTAAGTTGCTGCTGTTCGCAGACATGCTGTCGTAAATGGCCGATCCGGCCAGCTCGAAAATCAGTGTTTTCCCCCCGACAAGCGCCTGATCATGGCATTCGGCGTAGCTGACTGTCTTCTCATCGGCGCGCCTGTTGGTCAGCTCATGCCAAAGGTAGTTCATGTTCCAGTTCTCGTCGGGCACGTCGTTTACCAGCTTGAACCAGCAGTCTGGGACACCCATGGCAAGCCTGTAGTCGAACCCGCATCCGCCGGCCTCGGCCGACGCGGCGAGGCCGGGCATGCCGCTCACGTCCTCCGCCACGGTTATCGCGCCCGGCGCGACGGAGTGGATCACCTTGTTCGCAAGGCTCATGTAGACGTAAGCGTCCTCGTCAACGGAGCCATCGAAATATCGCTCATACGAAGTGAAGGACGGACCGAGTCCGTGGTGCAGGTACAGCATGCTGGTCACTCCATCGAAGCGAAAGCCGTCCACGCGGTACTCATCCAGCCAGAAGCGGCAGTTCGAGAGGAGAAAATGGAGAACACCCGGCTTGCCATAATCGAAGCAGCGCGAATCCCAGGCCTCGTGCAGTCCGCGCGCGCCCTCGTGGAAATAGAGGTGCGTTGAGCCGTCGAAGCGCGACAGCCCCTCCACCTCGTTCTTTACGGCATGCGAATGGACCAGATCCATGATCACCCGAACCCCGGCGCCGTGCGCCCTGTCTATGAGTATCTTGAGATCCTCGGGCGTTCCGAACCGGGATGAAGCCGCGAAGAAGTTGGACACATGGTAACCAAAGGACGCATAGTAGGGATGCTCCATCACCGCCATCAGCTGGATCATATCGTACCCGGCCTCGATAATGCGCGGCAACACGTTCTCCGTGAACTCGCGCCACGATCCGACCGCCCCCTTCTCCTGTGCCATGCCCGGGTGCGCTTCGTAGATCAGAGGAAAAACGCCCTTCCGCGCGGGCCGCGGATTGCGCCATCTGTATGAGGAAGGGGGCGCCCAGACCTGTGCATTGAAGATCTTAGTATGCTCATCCTGCACGACTCGCCGCGCATAGGCGGGGATCCTGTCTCCGGCCCCGCCGGGCCAGCGCATAAAGAGCCTGTAAAGATCGCCGTGCCGGAGCGCGTTCTCCGGCAGCGTGATCTCCCACGTCCCGCTCTCATCTGTCCTGCTGAGCTCGAACTCGCGGGCGAGCTGCCAGTTCGAAAAAAAGCCGACCAGGTTAATACTCGTGGCATACGGTGCCCATTCCCTGAAGATCCACTTCCCACGCTTCCGGTGCAGCCCGAAGAATTCGTGACCCGAGGCAAAATCGGCTAGGCTCATCCCGCCTTCCGTGAGACGCTGCTCCATCTGCAGGGCACGCTCCCCGCGACGCCGCAGATCGCCAAGGTAAGGCTTCAGGAAGGGATCTTCAGAAATAGCTGACAATCGGACGCTGGAGCATTTTTTCATAGAGCTCGAAGTACTTGCTGGCAGTGGCGGCATGGTTGAAGCGCTGAAGGCTTTCCGTCATTATACGCTCGATCTGTTTTTGTTTGATCTCGGGGGAGAGAACGTAGAATTTCATCGCCTGGCGGACCGCCCACAGCAAACCGGCGCTGTCGTAGATGTTGAACACAAACCCGTTGCCCTTATCATGCTCGATATCCAGCTGCGAAACCGTGTCGCGCAGGCCTCCGGTGTTGTTCACTATCGGCAGCGACCCGTAGATGGCGCCTATCATCTGCGGAAGGCCGCAGGGCTCGAACAGCGACGGCATCAGCATGAAGTCGGATGCCGCGTAGCCCATGTGTGAAAGCTCCTCATCGAAATCGCAGACCGCTACCCGCTGGCGAAGCCCGTGGAATCGCACGATGTCATGGAAAACCTGCTGGAACGGTCCGTTCGCCACCATCACTATCTGCAGCTTTTCCTTCCAGAACTCGGAGACCACCTTATACATGATTTCCGCGAGGAGCTGGCAGCCCTTCTGCACCGTGTCCATGCGGGAAGGCCAGAAAAAGATCGGCGCTGAGGCATCTTCGATAAGGCCAAGACTCTTCTGGAGAATCACCTTGTTCTCGCACTTGCCTTCGACGTAATTGGAAGCGGAGTAGCGGAACTTGATAAGCGCATCCGTTTCGGTGTTAAAGGAAGGATCCGGCGCGTTCAAGATGCCCGAGGCACAGTCGGTGGCCATCTTGTTGTTCACTTCCTTCCGGATGTTTTCCGGGATGAAGCTGTGCTGTCCGCGGCATATCTCGTCGAGGAAGGTCGGACTAACAGTATTGATGAAATGGGAGGCGAAGATTCCACTCGTGAGGAGGTCCGCCTGGTTCGTATTCCGCGTTTCCTCGTAGTTGAAGGGAACGCGATCGAAATACAGGTATTGCCAGAACTCGGCAGCGTCAATGCCCGTGTTCTCGATCTCGGCAAGCGTGAACTTCTGTGTGAAAATATTGTGAACCGTGAAAAGGGTCGGGACGCTTATGCGCCGGGCCATGGCCGGGATCAGGCCCGTCATCCAGTCGTTGCAGTGGATGAGGTCGGGCTTGACCCTTGGTATGATGTTGTTGATAACCTCGCGCTGAAAGGCAAAACTTATCGTAGGATTGTCCCTGTTTCCATAGCTGTAGACGGCGTCCCGGTAGTAAAAGGTCCTGTCTTCGGCGAGGTGGACGCGCGTATCAGGCAGCTTCCTCATGTAGATGCGAAGTTCTTCGTTCAGAAGCCTGTCAACGTCAATATGGAACATTCTCCTGTAATGTGGGAGCGCGACGTGCACGTCAGCGCCGAGCTCAAACAGGGCCGAGACCAGCGAGGCGGAGACGTCGGCCAGCCCGCCGGCCTTGGCGCTGAGGCGGTTGGCCATGTTGCCCATGTTGGGAGGAAGGTAGGTTATCTCCGGTGTGACTATCAGTATGCGCGGGGATCTGCTGTTCTTCTCTGGACGATTCCTGGAAACGGACATGTGTCTGCTCCTGGTTTTACGGTGACTGCAAATTCGCGGCCGGCCAGGCAATGAAGCCGGGGATGACGCTTCTCCATTCCGCGCCGCGCGGCACCACCCGTGCTGTGAAGCCGCAGCGGCCCGTGTTCCTGCAAAGAATATCATGAGCGTACACGTGCCAGCCTTCGATTTTTTCGCCTTGCGGCTGCATCTGTTCCGTAAAGCTCCCCGCGATGCGGTTCTCGGAATTCACGTGGCCATAGTACACCTCCACGGAAACCTCATCGGGATTCAGGGCGCCGAGATGCACGCGAACGGTCACGGTGAACTTGTCTCCGACGTGGAGTGAAGAGACGTCCTTATCGGCCTCCGGATGCCCCATCTTGACGTTCTTCCACAACGCATCAAGGCGGTCATGCTGCGCGACGAGCAACTTGGCCTGCTCGGCGTCGTTTGCCAGCAGGGTATCGTGTCGGCTGAACGCCTTTTTGTAGAACAGACCGTCGTATTCCGTGAGCATCCTGCGGCTGGTGAAATCGGCTAGCGACATGCAGATTGATGCCTTCATCTTCCGCGTCCAGGCCGTGGGAATATCGCTATCCGGGCGATCATAGAAACACGGGACGACGTCGTTTTCCAGCAGGTTGTAAAGGGCCTGCGACTCGATTGTGTCGTTGTACTCCGTGTTGTCATACTCCTCGCCGTGCCCTATGGCCCAGCCGCGTTCGGGCGAGTAGCCCTCGTCCCACCAGCCGTCCAAAACGCTGAGATGCAGGCAGCCGTTGACCGCGGCCTTCATGCCGGAAGTACCGCTCGCCTCCTGCGGGCGGCGCGGGGTGTTCAGCCACACGTCGGCGCCCTGCGCGAGGTAACGGGCCATGCGTATGTCGTAGTTCTCAAGAAATACGACCCTCTGCCGCACGGAGGATTTTCGTGCGAAGTGCACTATCTGTCTAATGATATCCTTGCCGATGTCATCCGCCGGGTGGGCCTTGCCTGCAAAAACTATCTGGATTGGATGATCCTTGCTGGTCAGGAGAGCTTCAAAGCGCGCCTGGTCCTTGAGCAACAAGGCGGCGCGTTTGTAAGAGGCGAACCGGCGCGCGAAGACGATCGTCAACGCGTCGTAATGAAATATGGACTTGATCTTGGCAATATCGGCGCGAGGCGCGTAGCGAACGGTGAACTGCTGCACGCCCAGATCGCGCGCCATCCTTATCAGGCGTGACCGGCCGAGCTGGTGGGCGCGCCAAAGCTCGTCGTCCGGTATCTGAAAAACGCGAAGCAGTATCGCCTTCTCCGACGGATTATCGCGCCATTCCGGGCCAAGGTACTTATCGAACAGGAGAATAATGTCGGAAGACAGCCACGAGAGAATGTGCACGCCGTTGGTCACATGTCCGATGGGCACTTCCTGCTCCGGCCGCTCGGACCAGAGGTGCGCCCACATCTTGCGCTCTACAACCCCGTGCAGCCTGCTCACGCCGTTGCTGTATTCCGCCATGCGAAGGCCCAGGATAGTCATCGAGAGCTCGTGACGGTTGCCGCCGCTGGACGCTTGGCCCCAAGAGATAATTTCCTCGGTATCAAGCCCCGTCTCCGGCTCGAGCGCCTTGAGGTGCGGCCTCAGCATATCAACCGGGAACGACTCATTGCCGGCCGGCACCGGCGTGTGCGTGGTGAAGATCCCAGTGCGGGGCACAACTTCCAGCGCGGTCTTCTTGTCCAGCCCACGCGTCTTCATGATGTGGGAAATGCGCTCGAGGCACAAGAAGGCGGCGTGTCCCTCGTTCATGTGGCATACTCGCGGATCGAGGCCGGCGGCGACCAGCGCGCGAAATCCGCCAATGCCCAGCAGTAGTTCCTGGCGCAGGCGCAGAAGCCTGTCGCTGTCGTAGATCCTGGCCGTTATCTTTCTGAATTCCGGTCTGTTCTCTGCGATATTCGTGTCCAGCAGATAGAGCGGTATGCGCCCGACGTCCAGCCTCCATACTGCGGCATGAAGAACGCCATCAGGCAGAGGCAGTGTGATATGGATTTCCCTGCCGTCCGCGCCGCACACCTGCCTGATCGGCAGCTGGTGGAGCTCGCTCTCGGGATAACTCTCCTGCTGCCAGCCGTCGTTGTTCAGGTACTGCTGGAAGTAGCCCTGGCGGTAAAGGAGCCCTACCCCGGCCATGGGCAGGTTCATGTCGGATGCCTCTTTCAGAAAATCACCGGCCAGGCAGCCGAGGCCGCCTGCATAGAAGCGAATGCTTTCGTGAATGCCGTATTCGAGCGAAAAGTATGCCGCGCAGGCGCCAGGCCCGTAGGCGTGGACGCCCTTCTTGGGCTTCAGCACCTCGACATCAAAGCGCTCCATGACCTGTTCCTGATGGCTGCGGAAACCATCGTCATCAACCAGGGCCTCGAGCTCCTTCTGGGGAATCCTGTTCAGGAACTCGATGGGATTATGATAGGTATCCTTCCAGAGCTGCGGGTTGATGCGCCGGAAGAGCTCAATCGCATCGTGATTCCATGACCACCAGAGGTTCCGGGAAAGCGTTTCGAGAAATTCCAGTTCCGCCGGTATTGACGGAGAGACGTTAAATAACTGAATGCCGTTCATTTATCTTTCCTTGGCTGCTACTGTTATGCGCCGGTTTCATAGGGAGCGGAAAAGCGATCTACAACACAAAATTGTTCTCCTTTTTATCGGATGATCCTCAACCTGTCAAGCGCCGAAATCTCGGACCAGGCGCCAAGGTGTCGAGTTTTGGGCGGGAACAGGAAGGGGAACAGAAGGAAATGGAGACAACGAAATATTCACCATGAAGAACTTGAAGGGCATGAAGAAGGAAGTTGTCCCCTCTTCATGCCCTTCATGGTGAAATAAAGGCGGGGCCCTTTGTTGCTTCGTTGCCTTATGTTCGGATCAGGACACGGTCAGCACGCTGTTGAGAGAGCCATGCTCATTAGGAACCCATTCGGGGCACTCGGGATCAATGCACCAGACGTCATTGACAACGAACTTGTATTCATACCGTCCCTTTGAGACCAGCAACGACGTGGTATACACCCCGTTCTTGAATATCAGCTTGTGCTTCTTGGGATTCCAGTCGTTGAAACTCCCCGCCACGAAAACCTCGCAGCCAGGTTCGGTCTTGATCTCAAATTTTACGCGTTTCTTTCCAGCAAGCGATGAACCAGCCATGCGGCACCTCCCTTTTTGAAGGCTTCCCATCAAAGCAATGGGAATCCATAACGTTGTTATACTATTAGGTAAAGCTGAAATCTGTCAAGAATAATTTTTCCCGATGAGGCTCTTGCAAAACCCCCCGCAACGCTGCGCCTGACGGCTTGCGTCGCGGG
>CAYWJE010000075.1:0-14175 GCA_964458525.1 uncultured Verrucomicrobiota bacterium | reverse complement strand
CTGCCGGAGTCAGAACGCCGTTGGATTCCTGAACACTGAACACTGAACACTGAACGCTGAACGCTGAACACTGAACACATGCACCACCAAAGGCTCCGAAAACTTCACTAACGCGGCTTTACACCAAAACGAATTTCAAATACATTTGGCTAGGTACTCATTATGCCGGCGGGTAGTAAATGTAGAATCGGCGTTCTCGCCGCTTTTCGATGGTTTTCACGCGGCGAGGGCGCAGTCTGGAGAAAGACCTCCCTGTTTCGGACATAGTTTGAATTACGGCACAAACCTCTTGCGATTCCCGCCCTGTTGTGCGATATTTCGTCCTGTTGTTTCCGTTCCATCTTCCGACGAGGGTCCATAACTGAGGAGGGTCGCTGTCCCGGCGGGATAGTGGTGTATATTGATCCAAAAAGGAGGCGCAGCACATGAAAATTCCAAGATTCACGGTAGTGGGCGAGAATATTCATTGTACGAGAGTTCTCAAACGCGATGGGATGTTCATTGGAAAGACGGATTCCGGGCAGGATGCCGTGATCTACGAATCGGGCGGCGGAAAAAAATTGCTCCCGATACCGGAAGCGTTCACAGAAAGCGCAGACTGGGAGAACGGCAAGGTCAAACGCTGCGCTGTTGCCGTGTGGCAGGGCATGTATGGAAGCGGCGCCGACCGCGATGCCGGGATTGATTATCTCAAGGCGATGGCGGAGTCCCAGGAAAGGGCAGATGCCGCGTTCCTCGACATCAACGTAGACGAATTCAGCATGGATCTCGACGAGCGCATCAAGGCCATGAAATGGACCGCCGCGGTTGTGCAGGCAGCTTCATCCCTGCCGCTCTCGATAGACTCCTCGAACGAGGAGGTCATGCGCGCGGGGTTGCGCGAGTGCCGCAGGGCCGGCGGCCGCCCCATGATAAACTCGGTTTCCCTCGAGCGGCCTTGCTTGATTGACGTGGCGGCGGAATACAAGGCGGCAGTTGTCGTTTCGGCTGCCGGCAAGACGGCCCTGCCGGCAAATGTGGATGAGCGGCTCTCCAACCTTGCCGCGCTGATTCCCCAGCTCAAGGCGGAGGGCATTGATCTCTCCTGGATGTACGTGGATCCCCTCGTCTACACGATTTCAACCGATTCCAACAACGGACGGATCTTCCTCGATTCCGTTGCCGCGGTTCGCAGGGATTACGGTTCTGAGATCAACATCATCGGCGGACTCAGCAACGTTTCGTTCGGAATGCCTTGCCGCAAGCTGATCAACCAGGTGTTCGCGTATCTCTCGGTTGAGCGGGGCGGGGACGGCGGCATCGTTGACCCGCTCCAGATCAACAAGGAGGCGCTCGAAGCGCTTGATGTCGAATGCGAGGCGTTCATGCTGGCGCGCGCACTGTTGATGGGTGAGGACGATTTCGGCATGAATTTCATCTCCGCCCACCGCGACGGGAAACTTCGATAGATTCTCAGACGGCAGGGGGGCAATGGATTCGGGTATTGGCTGACTGCTTTTTCCTGTGTCTGCAGCGCCTATGTCCGAGAATGATAATGATTTTCAGCGATTGCCTGAATTCCTTGTTCCCTGGTTTTTAACGGGATGCCGGCCTTTGCGAACAGTTCCTTCATTCTACGGTTGCTGAAGTCCAGGTTGTGGCTCACGGCATGGACAGCATAGAATGAGGGATCCGCGAATGGCCGGTTCATGTTGAAAAGGTTTGAGAACCCTGATACAACAGCGCCGATGCACTGACCAATCCACAGAGGGATTATCATTCTTCCAAACTTCCTTTCTGGCAGGTAGAGTCGGGCAATTATGCGATAGAATTCGTCCATTGTGGTGCGCTCGTCGTCAACCACGTTGATCGCTATTCCTGCTGCGTCGGGATGAGAGGCGGCCAAATAAATTGCGGCGGCCACATTTTCCACATGCGCCATCGGCCACCGGTTCTGCCCTCGCCACCTGCCGAAATGAACGATCCATGGTGACCATCTGAGGAAACCCACAATTCGGGAAGTAAGAGTCTGGTCCCCAATGCCCCAAACCTGCGCCGGACGCACGATGCAAAACCTGTCTTTAGGAAGTTCGCTCCTGATGAACTTCTCAGCGGCAATCTTAAATTCCGGATATGGGTTCGCGGGTCGCGCTCTCAGAGGCAGCTCATCTTCCGCCTCTCCGTTGAAGTCGCTCAGCCCGTACACGTCGGTTGTGGATACGAAGACGAATCGCCCGATATTCATCTCTCTCGCGATATGCACCAGCCCTCTGACTGATTCAAAATTCGTCCGGCGGAATCCGCTCCGCCACCCGATATCGGAGGCTCGTCCCGCGCAGTGGACGATCGCATCAAGGCCGGCGCCGATGGCGTTGGAAACAGACACGAGCGATTGCAGCAGCGCGGAGCTGTCGGCCACGTCGCCCCGCAGGATTGTCACTGCTCCGATCTTTTCCAGAGCCTCCAGGTCCGGCGAAATCTTACGATGAACCAGGGCAATGACGTGCCAGCCCCGGTTGCGGAACAAGCGAACGGCATATGTTCCGATAAAGCCGGCTGCGCCGGTTATAAAAACGTTTTTCATCGGAGGATACCATGCTTTCTGCCGAGTTCTCCGAAAATTGCCAGGGCCGTGTCCATTTCCTCCTTCGTCAATGAGTTCATAATGTTCACACGGATTCTGCAGTCCTTGCGCCGAACAGCAGGATAGGTTACGACATTAGTGAAAACTCCATGTAGTCGAAGATCGTTATGGAAAGCAGCAAGTTTGGCCTCGTCCCCCACGATGAGGGGTATGATAGCGGATTCGGTATGGCCGGTGTCAAATCCGAGTGTGTTGAGACCTGTAAGCATATAACACACGTTTTTCCAGAGCTGGGCTCTTCCGGCCTTGTCATCCCGGAGCAGCTTGAAGACCTCAATGAGCCCGGCCACCACAGGCGCCGGCATGCTGGTCGAGAAGAAATAAGTTCGCGCATAGCAACGCAGGTATTTTGCAAGAGCAGCCGAGCCTGCGCAATAACCGCCTATTGCAGCAGGCGCCTTGCTGAGCGTTCCATAGATGATATCCACTTTTCCGGAGCAGTTGCACTTCTCAGGCGTTCCCCTGCCCGTAGCGCCTGTAACGCCCAAGGCATGGGCTTCATCTATCATAACCCGTGCTCCATAACGCTTGGCCAGGACGATGATCTCATCGAGCGGCGTAACGTCCCCATCCATGGAAAAGACGCCGTCAGTCACAATCAGCCGGCCTTTTTGAGATACGGGTAGCGTCTTGAGAACCTTTTCCATATGTTTCATGTTGCGGTGAAGAAAGACCTTTATATCGGCGCCGGATAACCTGCATCCGTCGAAGATTGATGCATGGTTGGCGGAATCATTTATGATTACATCCCCCGGTCCGCATAGCGCCGAGACAACTCCGATGTTACCCGAGTAGCCGCATGGGAAGAGAACGGCGTCCTCTGCGCCGTAAAATTCAGCTATCAGGGTTTCCAGTTGCCGGTGAAGATCGCTTGTTCCCGCGTAGAGCGAGACAGATCCCATTCCATATCCGTACTTGTCGCAGGCGGTCTTGCAGGCGGCCACGACGGCCGGGTGGGTGGCCAGGGAAAGATAGGAATTCGAGCCCATCATTATCACGCCATGGCGCCGGCCGTCCTGCTCCCTGATTTCGACCTGGTGCGCCGCCGGACCCAGCATCTGGAGTCCCAGTCCGAGCAGGAAGCCCGGGGGGCTGGTTCTAACAAGAGCATCCATATCAAAAACCTTACGAAAAATGTCGGACCCTCCATTAGCTGGAGTAAAATCCTCGAAGTGCTTACTTTGTTTTTCAGGTTTCAGGCTGTTCATATCAGTCTCCTTTCCCCCCGCAATAACATTGAATAGAGCGCGGACTGTCGCAGAGTATGGTACAGTAATTACAGTTGGTGCAGCGGGATCGCTTCGCAATACCGTTCTTCAATTTAAGGGGCAAGTCAGGTTCTCGGATGAGTGGACGACTTAATGCCACGCCGGCAAGCCCGTGTTTGGTCACGCAGTCAATCATGGCTTCCCGGCTTCGGATGCCGCCCACGACTATGACCGGCACGGAAGTTGCCGCTGCTATTATTGAAGCGGCATCCACGTTGTGATTTTCCTCGAAAGGCATGAACTGGGAAGCATATTTGTTTGCGCGCAGGAGCTTCCACGCCTTTCGAAAAGCCGCAGGTATCTTGTTGAAGAACGGGTTTGTCTTCAGTACAAGGTCAACCGGGCAATCGCCGCGGATGATATTCAACGCATATTCCATCGTTCCATAGCTTATCTCGATGGCGGCAACGCCAAGTTTCACGATGCGATTGATCGTACTGATTGTGTCCTCTACTCGAATTCCCGGAGAATTGTCATCTGAGGTGCTCAGCTTCACTAATATCGGAAAGCAGTTTCCGCAGGTCTTTCGGACGGCGCGGATCAGTTCTTCAAGAAAGAGCGCGCGATCACACCAGGCATCGCTGCGGGTGTTTGTCCAGGGCGATAAAAACTGGTGTGCGAGGTAGCCGTGCGCTGCATGTATTTGCACTCCGTCGAAACCGGCATGCATGGCGCGGCCGGCCTGGGAAACGTATACGAACCCGGTGATAATCGCTCCGACTCCGCCCCGTGCAAGATTGGTGTACAAGGTTGCCAACTCGGGACGCGGAAATCCGCACGAATCGCCCATGCCTTCATATGTTGCCGATCGAAAGATTCTGTTCCTGATCACCATGTTGTTAAGCGCCATCGGCGTGAACAGCGCAGCGGCATCCCTGGATGATTCAGTCTCTGTGATCATGGATGTTTCAAGTCTCCAAACATGGCTGCTGCATAACGCACAACTGCCTTCACATGGTCCTGGACGGTACGCGCGGCGCGGGGGCTTGGCGGAGGACATGTCATTGTTGCGGTAATCTTTCCATGGCGCTTGATGAACACGCCGGGATTGCCTTCAACATGGAGATCTGCGATGGGTGTTATTTTCAGATCTCCCAGCTCATCCCCGGCCAGACTAAAAGCGTTTGTTGGTGTCGTAAACAGCAACTCATACTCGCCGGCACCGCCGGCGAGGGTGGCTTCGGGTGGAAATCCTGTCTTCCTTGAGGACTCCGCAATTCCATCGGAAAAAGGAATACGCTCCGAGTTTATCTCGAATCTGATCGCCGGATTCAATTCGTGAAGGATCCATATTGCATCCAGTAACCCGCCGCTTGTGTCAATGCATCCAGTGGCGTGTTCACGTATCGCCAATGCTTCGTGAAGGCGAAGCTCGAAAGTCGGAGTGGATTTATTCAGCAGCGCTGCGAGGTTGGCATCACCGAGTGTGCCCGTGACCCACAGTCTTTGAGGTATGGCGGGCAGTTTATGAGTAAGCGGTCTGTTTTTCTTCGCCGGACCCATGGCGAATCCGCAATACCGCCAGGGATCAGCCGTGCCCAAGTCTCCTCCGCATAGAGCGCAATTTGCCACGTTAAGAACAGCTTCAATGCCGTCAGTTACTCCGTCAATGAAAGAAGAAGGAGCATTTGCGGGTATTGAAAGGGCATGCATGAAAAAACAGGGCTCAATTCCGGCGGCAAGCAGATCGCTCAGCGTCGCGACAGCGAGGTTGGATCCCAAGGCTTCCGGTTGATCTGATGTGAAGAGATCCTCGGATGGACTGAAATCATCCATGGTGAGCCCCCACACCTGGCCGCCGATTTCCACAAGCTCCGCATCGCATTCGAAGGGTTTGTTCAGCTGTCGGCTGCTGCGCGGAAACCGGGCTGCAATTCTCCTTATGATCTCATATTCCGTCATGGGAACTCCCAATCAGCTTGAGCGCCCGCGGGAGAATATGTATTTCAGCAGGCAGGAAGCCGTGCGGGTCGCCATCGTACTCGATCTCCTGCCGCTGTTGGGAATCAATCCGGATGCCGAAGCATTTTCTGATAAAAAGGCTTTGCGATGAAACAGCATTTCCTGAATAGAAGCCAGGCAGGAGACTGAACAGGTCTGTCTTGCTTCTTGCTTGCAGTCCTATCAGCTGAAGTGTTCCGTCATCCGGGAGCAGGTCGAGATTGAGCTTTAAACCCGATGCGATATACGGGCACTTGAGGATCGAGAGGTTGTTCACGCTTGAAAGGGGGTGTTGGATTCCGTCTATGTGCAACTCCAGATCAATCTGTTGAGATGTGATTAGCGCCCTGATTACGGAGATCCCTGTTCCAAGCCGGTCGCCCAGGAATTTTCTTGTCCGGTTGGCAAGCCGTGCCACGTCGGCCCCCAGGCCGATGTTGCAGCCACAACCAAAGTGCGCGAGCTTGCGTGAGCCGTCATACTCGGAGTGTTCAATTCGAACAACGTCAACACTTCTAACGATATTCGCGGCAAGAGACGCGATCGCCTTGCGCGGCTCAACCGGTATGCCGTGAAAAGAGCAGAAATCGGGACTGGTGCCTGAATAGAGGACACCCATGCGCAATTTCGGGTTGCCCGACTGCATGACGCCATCGAGCACTTCGTTGATAGTGCCATCCCCGCCGACTGCCACAACGATATTTGTGTCATCCGGCGCCTTGGCTATCTCAAATGCATCACCCGGCCTTTCTGTGACAATGGACTCAAAAGGCACACCGGCGGCGCGAAGGGCAGCGAACCATGTTTCCCAGAGTCTTCTTCCTTTGCCGGACCGCGATCCGGGATTCATGATCAATTTCAGTTTCATTCGTAGATTCCGAGCCTCTTGTATATGGGTGTGGGCTTGCCCCTGTTCCATGTTTCGACGAGTTCCCGGGTCACCTTCCATGGCAAAGGCATGTGCTGCAAATTGTGCTTTCGTATGAGGCGGCTAATATCGTCTGCCTGAGTGCAGCAGATCCAGTCGCAAGACGGGGTCCTGAAGTATGAGCGCATGCGGGCGTATATTCTGGAGAAGGGCTCCTCGTTCACGTTGCCGAACGAGATGTTAAGAAATTCGCAAGGCTGAACCTCGCCGCCGGCTCCGATATAGTATCTGTCAACTGCGCCCGCTGTACATCCAAGCACGCCTTCCGACTCTTCAAACACCTGGGCGGCGAGCGAGGGATAGGAATGTCTGGCGCGGCTGTTATAGAGAAGGTGCGACTGCCTGATTGCGTTTATCAGGGATCGGTCCGTCTGCATATCGTCCTTCCTGTCCAGCCAGTCTCCCGCCGGTTTAGGGTGGATGAGTTGAACGTAATCGCAGTCCATGATGGATGCAAGTTCCATGAGCCTGTCCAACTCCCCGCGCTCGATTTCACCTTGTGAGAGCACTGTGTTCATTGCAGCCGCAAGGTCGAGATGCCGACACTCGCGGATAACGCGGCAGGCAGTATCAAATGAACCATGCACTCCAGTGAAGGCATCGTGCGTATCCCTGTCCGGGGAGTGGATGGAGACCATCAGCCCGAACAAGCCTGACTGTTTCAGCTCTTCAAGCATACCGGATTTGAGATGAGCGCCAGTGGTGTTGACCCATATTTCGGAGCGCGGATCGAGCGCGTGAACCAGGCTCATCAGGCGCCCGAACTTGAGAAAAGGCTCACCTCCCTCGATATCAAAAAGGGCAACTCCAGAGTCCCTTGCTGCGAGCGCGGTTGCTATCATTCGCGGCTCGTCAAGCTCATTTGCCTTATCCTTCTTCTGGTAGCAGTGGCTGCAGCGATAGTCGCACGCCTTGGTTATTGAGAAGACGATGGTGGTTGCGCCGGGCGGCGTTCGTAGCAGCTTGCTCTCAATGGCGTGAAAGAATGCCCTCGACGGATAGGCCGGGAGGTATAGATGGAGTTTGCAGCCGCCAGAGACCCGGACGATCTTATTATGCCGGAACACAAGCAGCAGCTGCAGGGCTCGCCGGAGAAACCGGAGATATTCGGAAAGAGACTTGAAGAAATGAGGACGCACCGCGTAGTGGCATGGAACGTGAGCGATAATGCGGCAATAGATCCAGAATTTGTGCAATCCAGTAACAAAATGTCCAGTCTTCAAGACTTGGTATCCTTATACAAATCAAACAGGAATCCTATGAAGACATAGCTTGCGGAGAATAAATAGAGCGCCAGCGTTCCGTTAAAGATTGCGATGAGGGTTACCTGTCCCGCAACGCAGGCCCGGATATTGGTGGCAAGGCTGAAATATGTTCTTTCTCCGCTTGGGTTGTTGAAAAACAGCAGGGCGGTCCAAACCTGGAGGAAAATCGTCAGGATGCCGCAGAATATGAAGTCGCGCTTGAACAAAATGGTCTCAAAAGGCAGCCAGCCGATGATGGCGAAAATGAAAAAAGTCATTGTCGGCAGGAATGCGCCAAGAATCCCTGCGCGCCTGGCCACATTCAGCCCGTACTTGACGATGAAGGTGCGCTTCCCCGCTGCTTCATCTCCAATGTAGTCCTTGAAATAGGTGTAATAAGTCATCAGCCCATTAAGCAACGCCACCAGAATGAATACACAGATGCGGTTGCTCGTGAAAACGGGATCCGGCAATGGCCCGGCTGCAAGGAAACCATAAACCGTGCACATCGCAATGGATAATCCGAACACGATATTGCCGGCGAGCGACCATGCCTTGGCGTATTCATAAAGAATATTCAGCAGGCACCCCGCAATAATTGGAATAATCGCCCACGGGTTCAAAAAGAACGTGATGATGCTTACTGCTGCCATAATGGCAGCCGAAACGGATATGGCCATTCTCGGGTTGAGTTCGCCGGTGACCATCGGGCGACGTGGGGCGTTGATCCGGTCCTCCGGGAGCCCAAGGTAGTCGTTAATGATCTGGTTGATTCCCCAGCTGAGAAACAGCATTATGAGGATAAGTGCGTTTTTTGAATGATTAATTTCGTCCGGCATGCAATGCTGATGAAAAGCGACGCCAATCCAGCCTGCTATTCCGGTAATAAAAGCGTAATACAGCCGCATTGATTTTACGTATGAAATCACGAATTTCTTGAGATTTATGATTTGCTCCTTCGTTTACTCCTGTCTATGCCGGAATGATACGCTGCTGTTTTTGTCGCCTGCAGGGTCTTCGCTCGCCCGTTACGGCGTGAAATCGCGCTTTCGCAGGCGTACGCTTTTAGGGGTGACCTCCACGAGTTCGTCGTCGTTTATGTAGGCGATGCACGTGTCGAGGCTCATGATCGCCGGAGGCGTGAGTATTACGTTTTCGTCAGAGCCGGCTGCTCGCATATTGGTGAGTTTTTTGCCCTTTGCCGGGTTTACGACAAGGTCGTTGTCGCGACAGTGCTCGCCGACGATCTGGCCGCGGTAGATGCGCTCGCCCGGCCCCATGAACAGCCGCCCACGATTCTGGAGGTTGAAAAGAGCGAACGCCACGGTCGTGCAGTCCTGCATGCTGATCAGGACGCCGTTGCGGCGATTGCGCATTTCGCCCATGTGCGGGCCGTACCCGGAGAAGATGTAATTCAGTACGCCCATACCCTTGGTGTCAGACATGAATTCGCCCTTGAACCCGAAAAGACCACGCGTTGGAATCCTGTACAGCAGGCGCACCATGTCGGAGCCGCGCGTCATTTCCAGCATCTGCCCCTTGCGGCCGCCCATCTTCTCTATCACGGTTCCCATGCAAGGCTCCGGCACGTCAATGGTAACTTCCTCATAAGGTTCGAGGAGGACGCCGTTCTCTTCCCTCGTGATCACGTGCGGGCTGGATACCTGGAATTCGTAGCCCTCTCGCCGCATTGTCTCCACCTTGATCGAGATGTGCAGCTCTCCCCGGCCCGACACCTTGAACCCGTTGCCGGCGGGCAGTTCTTCCACGTGAAGAGCCACATCGCACAGCGCTTCGCGCCTCAGGCGCTCGGCGAGATGAATGCTGGTGCAGAACACTCCTTCCCGTCCGGCAAAGGGCGAGTTGTTGGGAATGAAGTTCATGCTCACGGTAGGCGGGTCAACTGGCAGCGGAGGCAGGGGGCGCGGGTTCTCCGGGTCGGTGTACGTGTCGCCTACCATCACGCTTTCAAGACCGGCCACGGCGACGATGTCGCCAGCTTCGGCGGCGCCGGTTTCGACCTTGCGATCGCGCTCGTACCGGTAGATTTTCGTGATGCGGGCTGCCTCGTACTTGCCTGTTGTCGCCGCCAGCACTACGGGCATGTTGGGCACGATCCTCCCGGCGGTTATCTTTCCGATGCCGAGGCGGCCGAGGAAAGACGAATGGTCAATGCTCGCCACCTGCAGCTGGAGCGGGTCGTCCGGGGAGCCGTCCGGCGGAGGCATGTATTTCACTATGGCGTCGAACAGGGGACGCATGTCCGTGCCCGGTTTATCCGGGTCCGTGCCGGCATAGCCGTTGCGGGCCGATGCGTAGATTGTGTGGAAATCGAGGATGCGGTCGGACGCGCCAAGCGTTACGAACAGGTCGAAGACCTGGTCAACCACCCAGTGAATCCTGGCCGCCGGCTTGTCAATCTTGTTGACCACAAGTATGATCGGCAGGTTGCGTGCAAGCGCCTTCTTGAGAACGAAATAGGTCTGGGGCATGGGGCCTTCCTGTGCGTCCACCAGCAGGAGCGCACCGTCGGCCATTTGAAGGATGCGTTCGACCTCTCCCCCGAAGTCGGCATGGCCCGGGGTGTCAATTATGTTGATGGTGTGGTCCGCGTAGTGGAAGGATCCGTTCTTGGAGCGGATCGTGATTCCGCGCTCGCGCTCGAGTTCGGAGCTGTCCATGAGCCGCTCCGTGACCACCTCGTTATCGCGAAATGATCCGCTCTGACGGAGCAGCTGGTCCACCAGCGTGGTTTTGCCGTGGTCAACGTGGGCTATAATCGCAACATTTCTGATCTTTTCTGACTGCTTCATTTGCTTTGTATACAGGTTAAGTGACGGCAGGGAAAGATTATTGTTTCAGAATCTGATGGAGCTCAGAAATAAACCGAAGCGGTTGCGAGGAAATGGTATGTGTTCTGCATTCCGGCCGGCGCGGCGGTCCTTTCTTCGATCTCCGGGATCGAGTCAATCCTGCCGCTTTCGAGATCCTTAAGCCTCCGGGCCAGCTCGTGCCAGCGCGCCGTCTGGCCCGCGAGCCTGATCTGCATCACCTCGTATCCGAAGGTCTTGTTCCTGGCGTACCACGTCTTCCGGTAAGCTTTTGCGAAACTCGTTGTGGTCGCGGCCACTCGCGCAACAAGTTTGCGGGCGTTGGCGAAAGCGGCCTGGTTGTGGAGCCTGTACGCCGTGGCAACTGCCTGGTTCGCCTCGATCTTCAAGACAAGCAGGTCAATCAGTGCACGCGCGTTACTGATGCTTCCCGCTTTGCCGTCGGGGCGTCCGGCCAGCCCAGCCTTTAACCGGGCATAGCGTTTTTCGATCCTGCGCCAGTAGCCGGGGCCGAAACAGACCTCCTGCTCTTTGCGGTAGATTCCGAGCAGGGGGTCGTCCCACAGCAGCGCCGATGCGCTCATGGCGTCCTTTCCGTCGAGGCGCGTGGTTTCGCCGGCCATGAGGTGTGCGCTGTATGAGCCTCCGCAGATGGCGGAGAATTTTTTCTCAAGAAGTCCTGCGGAGGGCTCCACGCGTCCGAAAATCTTCTCGGCCGCGTAGCAGGCGCCGGCCTGCGCCGAGCTCCAGTCGCAGTAGCCGCCGTCGTCGCCCCACATAGTAAAAAATATTTCCTCGACTCCTTCCTTCGTGCAGGCTTCGATGCAGGGACGCACTGTTTCAACCGTGCGCCGGTGGTTGTACCAGAACACCGGCCAGGTCCAGATTCCCGACGCCATCACTGGAAGCGAGCCGAGCTTGCGGTGACGCCTGATCCACTCGCGATAGAATTCGACATCCTTGTGATAGTAGTCCCAGTACGTCAGCTGCGCCTCGCGCGGAATTCTCCTGATTATATCGCGCGGAGTAACGGCCTGCTTGTCGTAGTAGTCCATGTTCCTGCTGCCCATGCGGAAGAACATGTCCGACCATATCATCGGCTTGAGCCCGCGCTTGCCGCACTCGCGAACCACCCGGTCCAGGTGATCAATGTAGATGTCGAACGGCCGGCGATAGCCGTTCAAATCCATGTAGCGGCCGCGCCCAAGGCCATGGGTCTCATCCATGCCGAGGTGTATGCGCCTGCTGCGGAACACGGATCCATAGAAATCCAGCATCTTGTTGATGAGCTCGTAAGATCTCTCCTCCGTGGTGAGCAACTCCGCATCGGTATCCTTGATGCCCCCGTACCGCGGCCAGCGAAGAACCGGCTCCAGGTGGCCCAGCGCCTGGATGCAGCCAAGCATCTCGATTCCGAGGCGCGCGGCGTATTCGTCCAGCTCCTTCAGTTCCTCGACGGTGTAGCGTCCGCGCAAGTAGCCGAAACACTCCTCGTCGGGCAGTTGATAGGTGTCCTTCGTGTAGAGCATGAACTGGTTGAACCCCATAAGCGCGGAGCGCCTCAGCCATTCCTTGAGGTAGTCAACTTTCATCACCGCGTTCCGGCAGCAGTCGAGCATCAGGCCGACTGTCTTGAATGCTGACTTTTCAATCACTGTCCGGTTGTCGGCGACAGACCCGGAGAGTAGCATTCCGATCCCGCGCGCAACCAGATTCACGGAACTCCCCATGATCTCCGCACAGTTATTCTTTCGGCTGACCCGCAGGCCCTTTCCGCCAAGGACAGGCATGATTTCAAGCCCTTTGCCGTTTTCGATGACGGGGTGGTGCTCCCCTAATGTGCGAAGCAGATCCTGGACGCGAGGGTCAACGGTCTCGCTTGTCTTCCATGAGATAACAATTTTTTTCATATCAAGTGTTTGCTGCGGAAGTGCAGCGTGTTCCGCCCTTCCTGCTTTGCCCGATGGCGTCCGCGACGAGCATTGCATCCAGGACCTTTGCCGGCGTAATGATTCCCGACTCGTGATGGATTCCTTCCTCCTGAGCGACTGCTTTCACTGCTGCTTGCATCAGCCTTTGCCTGTCAACATCCTTTAGTCCGATATCCGCGAGTGTTGTCGGTAGACCGGTTTTTTCGCAGAAGGAGAACACTCTGGCCGATTCTTCCGGGTCCGCGTCCGTAAGCTGCAGCCCGGAGAGGATGCCGAACGCAACTTTTTCGCCGTGGTAGAAAGCGTGCGTCTCTTCGAGCATGGTTAGTCCGTTGTGAATGGAATGGGCGGCGGCCAGGCCTGAACTCTCGAAGCCGATTCCGCTGAGCAGAATGTTGGCTTCGACAATTCGTTCCAGCGCGGGGGTGACGATGTGGTTCCTGCAGGCAGCCTGCGCGGATGCGCCATATGCCAGAAGGGTGTCGTAACATAGTTTGGCGAGTTCGAGTCCGGCCAGTGTGCTCAGGCCGCCGCATTCGTTAGGCGAACTGGTTCGACGGCAGGATCGGGCCTCGAACCATGTCGCAAGGGCGTCACCCATTCCCGCTGTAAGGAAGCGCACGGGCGCGGAGGCTATGATGCCGGTGTCCACAAGCACGGCCGCGGGATTTGTTTTCTGGTAGCAGACTGATTCGAAAACTCCATCCCCGGTATACATCACCGCGCATCCGCTGCAAGGGGCATCCGTCGAGGCGATGGTCGGAACCACTACCACTGGAAGTCCAGCCCGGTCCGCCGCGATCTTTGCGGTATCAATGGTCTTCCCACCGCCTGCCCCGATGATCACATCGGCGTTCTCCCGCTTGATGGCCTCGGCCACCCGCGCTAATTCCTTTCCACAGCATTCGCCATGAAATCGCTCGACAACAATCGCTTGCTCCGCAAAACCGGCTCGTTCAGCCAGGATGTTGTCACATACTGTTGGAGATGCCAACGCCAGCCCCCTGCTTCCGAACAGCTTGACCAGGGCAGGCAACTCTTTCAGGGCATTCTTGCCCTGGATATATTTGCCGGGGAAAACCGCTTTTATGAGCATTTCTTATAATCCTTTGGTTATGTTGTCCGGCTTGGTCGCACGCCGTATGGCTTTCAGCTTGTTGAATGTTATTGCTCCTCGAGTGTAGCGTGCCTCCGCTCGATCCAACAGCGCGGCCCAGTCCTGTGCGTCCGGAGTGAAATCATATTCCCAGCTCTCATTCCGCGGATCTTTTCTCTGCCACCGGATTTTCTCCTGACCGGGAAACGTGACGCGATTTTCCACCTTCGTTCCATCCTCCAGCGTATTCTTCCATTCAATGGTTCGGCGCATGATTCTCCTTTTTTTTAAAATTCACCGCTGCGTAGGATCC
>CAYWJE010000074.1:0-14230 GCA_964458525.1 uncultured Verrucomicrobiota bacterium | reverse complement strand
CTCTATCTTTTTTCTTGACACACTTTTTCAGTGGCCGGTTATAAGTTCTCTCGCAGTTCTCGGAATTGGATCATAACAGATGTTTCGCGGAAATGCAATACCAATTTTCCGAATTATCTTGCTTTTTATCGCAGCGACGGCAGTATAACTCGATAATGTGTTGCTGATCAAGCATGAGTGCCATTGCCCACGGAAAACAATATGAAATTGAGACTGAAACATAGAATAGTATGGCTGACGGCCATAGCTGCTGTCCTGCCCGTAGCGGTGATGTCGGTCCTCGTCCTCGCCCAGAGACAGGGGTTGATTAATGAGATCGCTTCCGACTTGAACGAGGTGGCAAGAAACGATACCGGGCAGATCGCCACGATGGTACACCGCGTGTGCGTTATGACCGACCTGAGAACGCGTGCGCGGCTGCGCGAGCATCTTGATGCGGCGCAACACGAAATGGGACGACAGGGCTCCGTCATGCTCGGACAGGGCCGTGTTGAATGGACAGCGCGCAACCAGTTCACGCAGCAGATCGTCAACCTTTCGCTGCCTGAGATGATTCTCGGCGAAAAGCAGCTCTTGCCCGTCGCCGATTTCGCGACAGGCGTTCCGGTGGTGGATATCGTAACGGAATTCACCCGCGCCTACTGCACCATTTTCCAGCGCATGAACGATGAAGGCGACATGCTGCGCGTCGGCACGACCGTGCCCTCGCCGGATGGTACACGGGCTATAGGCACATTTATATCGCGAAGAGGTCCGGATGGCGATGAGACTCCCGTGATCGCGGCGGTATTAAAGGGCGAAACCTACATCGGCCGGGCCAGGGTTCTCGGCCAGTGGCACGCTGCCGCCTACATGCCCATCTGGGAATCATCCGGCGCGAAACGAGTTGTGGGAATGTTGTATGTCGGCTTCAATCTCGATGATATCAACACCGAGTTGCGCGACGCCATAATCTCGATGACTGTCGGGAAAACCGGTTACGTCTACGTGCTGGGCACCGCCGGAGATCAGATGGGGCGTTACATTATTTCGAAAGATGGGGCCGGCGACGGGGATAACCTGTGGGATTTCAAGGACCCGGACGGCAACTATTTCATCAGGGAGATCATAGAGAAGACAATGGCGGCGCCCGCCGGATCGCTGGTTAATGTTCGCTACCCCTGGAAAAATGAGGACGAGTCCGAGCCGCGCATGAAAGTGGCGGCCGCGACCTATTTTCCCGCCTGGGATTGGGTGATCGCCGCTGGGATGTATGAGGATGACTACCACGGGGTGCTTGGCAGGCTCAACTCGGCGGTGAATCGCCTTCTCCTGATCGGCCCGGTCGGGGGCTTTGTTGTCATGTTTCTCGCTATCGGACTTGCCCTAATCATCGCCTCGGCCATTGCCAGGCCGATTGTCAGCATGATAGGCGTGGCGGAGGTGATAGCTGCGGGGAATCTCGCAGAGGCAGGCAGGAATATAGAGGGCATGCAAGCGACCATGTCTGAAAAAGCTGATGACGAACCCTCGATGTTGTTCGCCGCGATCTCAGCTATGACGCGAAGCCTGTCCTCGCTCGTAGCTCAGGTGCAACGCTCAAGCGTTCAGCTGGTTTCAACGGCCACCCAGATTGCCGCTGCCTCGCGACAGCAGGAGACGGCCGTCACAGAGTTCGGCTCATCCACTACGGAGGCTACGGCTGCGGTAAAGGAGATCTCCGCCACATCCCAGGAACTGGTCAAGACCATGGAGGAAGTTAAAAATGTGTCAGCCGAGACCGAAAGTCTGGCGGATACCGGCCGGGCCGGCTTGTCAGCCATGGAAGGCTCGATGCGACAGCTTGCGGAGGCGACATCCGCAATTTCCAACCGACTGGCGGTGATCAACGAGAAGGCCGGCGCGATTAATAATATTGTTACGACCATCACGAAGGTCGCCGACCAGACCAACCTCCTCTCGCTCAACGCCTCGATTGAGGCAGAGAAGGCCGGCGAATACGGGCTCGGCTTCTCGGTGGTTGCGCGAGAAATACGACGGCTGGCGGATCAGACAGCAGTGGCTTCACTTGAAATCGAGCAGACCGTTAGAGAGATGCAGTCATCTGTCACCGCCGGCGTGATGGAAATGGACCGGTTTGCCGGGGAGGTGACGCGCGGGGTTGACGCGGTCAGCGAGATAGGCGGACGGATGGGCCGGATTATCGAGCAGGTGAAGGTGCTGACTCCGCAGTTCGAATCGGTCAACGATGGAATGCAGTCGCAATCGCTCGGCGCGCGCCAGATCAGCGAGGCTATGACCCAGCTGAGCGATGGCGCGCGAAAGACCAGTGAATCGCTGCACCAGTTCAACGAGGCCACCGAGCAGCTCAAGAGCTCGGCACGCGCGCTTCAGCAGGAGGCGGCGAGGTTCAAGGTGTAGATAACCATACGAGGAATTCCAGATGAAGACCATTGGCCTGCGAACCAGGATCGTTGTCCCGACAATTCTCCTGTTCATGATCGGGCTCGGGATTTCGGCTGTGCTTACATACCGCGTGTCGCGCGCGGCAATGGAGAAGTCCGCCGTGGACTCTATGAACCAGATCGCGGAATTCGCCAGCAAGAGCATAGGCGCGTGGATCGGCGAGCGTGAGCGGGACCTGGTTTTCTGGAGCGAGATGCCCGTTTTCAGGAACATCGCCGCCTCAACCGCTCCCAGCCCCACGTCGGTCGCGGAGGGTATCGAAGCCCTCCAGCGTTTCAACAGGGATGCGCCTTATTACGAGACGATCGTTCTGGCCGACAGAACCGGGAAGGCGGTTTGCTCGACAGCCCCGGAAGGCGCCCGCGACTTCAACATCGCCGACCGCGATTACTTCCAGAGGGCAATGACGGGCGCCGTGGTTGTTTCCGATGTCATTCTCAGCAAGGTTTCCGGCAACCCGGTCGTCGCCATCGCGGTCCCGGTAGTCAGCGCGGGCAAACCATCGGGGGTGTTTCTCGGCGCCCTGGACTTGAATTATTTCACGCGTAAATTCGTGGAGCCTATCAATATTGGCGCCTCAGGCTACGTGTTCGTGACCGACAGGACGGGCATGGTGTGCTCCCACCCCGATCCGGCCCTCGTCATGTCCACGAACCTCGCCGACTTCGCCTTCGGCCCCGAGATGATGACAAGGAAGAACGGCGACATGCGATATGCCTTCAGGGACAGCGAAGCGCTTGCGGCTTTCCGAACCGACCCCGAATTCGGGTGGATCGTCGTTGCACGGGCTCCGGCCGCGGAAATAATGGCTTCGACCATCAAGATTCGCAACATCAACATTGCCACAGGAACGGCGGCGGTTCTTCTCGCCGGAATCATCCTCCTGTTCCTCGCCCGCTCAATCACGCGCCCGGTCACCGATCTTGTCCGGGTTGCGGGACTTGTAGCGCAGGGCAGGCTTGCCCAGGCACGGCAGACGATTGCCGATATCAACAGGATTCGTTCCGCTCCGCGCGACGAGACCGGCACACTGTGGAACTCGATATCGGCCATGGCGGACGGCTTAAACGGACTGGTGGGGCAGGTCCAGCAGTCCGGCAGCCAGCTGGCTTCAACCGCCTCCGAAATAGCGGCCACATCGCGGGAGCAGGAGTCGGTCGTCGCCAACTTCAGCGCTTCCACCACCGAGGTTGTGGCGGCTTCGCGGGAGATATCTGCTACTTCCCAGGAGCTCTCGCAGACCATGGAAACCGTCAGAAACGTGGCCGAGGGCGCCGTGACGGTTGCCGACGCGGGGCGGGCCGGCCTCACCGGCATGGAGTCATCCATTCGTAGGATGGTCGAAGCTTCTGCGTCCATCTCGGAGAAGCTCGCCTCCATCAATGCCAGGGCTGCCAACATCGAAGGCGTTGTCACCACGATCACCAAGGTAGCCGATCAGACCAACCTGCTGTCGCTGAACGCGGCGATCGAGGCAGAGAAGGCGGGCGAATACGGCAAGGGCTTCGCCGTGGTGGCCCGTGAAATACGCCGACTCGCCGATCAGACCGCCGTGGCCACCCTCGATATTGAGCGCATGGTCGGGGGAATGCAGGCCGCCGTAACCGCGGGCGTGATGGAAACCGACCGGTTCAGCGCAGAGGTCGGGCGCGGCACGGATGTCGTGGCGACCGTCAGCCGCCAGCTGTCGGAAGTCATCTCCCAGGTCAAGGAACTGGCGCCCAGGTTCGAAACAGTCAACGACGGAATGCGGGCTCAGTCGCTCGGCGCGCGGCAGATAACGCAGGCGCTGACACAGGTGAGCGAAGGCGCGATGAAAACTTCGGACTCGCTTCGCCAGTTCAACGAGGCCACCGCACAGTTGCGCGACGCGGCCCGTCGGCTCGAATTGGAAGTCTCCGTGTTCCAGGTGTAGCCGGGTTTATACAGGATGGGTTTGCATCATGCTGTTTGTCGTTTTCAGGGCTTGTTCCGACTGCTACGCGATGGAGGCGCGCAATGTGATCGAGGTGATTCCTGTTGTGGCGCTGCGCGCCTGCTCTGGAACGCCAGCCTACGTGGCGGGCCTGGCCAACTACCGGGGAACCGGCTTGCCGGTGCTGGACTTCTGCCGCCTGGTCGCCGGCGCATCATGCCCCATGCGGCTTGGCGCACGGATTATACTCATAGACCACCAGGGAATCAATGGCAGCCGGCGCACCCTCGGGCTGCTCGTTGAGGCAGTGCTCGAAACATCTGAGTTGGAGAATTCCGATTTTTCGGAAACCGGCATCCAGGCACGGGAAGCATCATGCCTCGGCAAGCTGGCGGTTCGCGGAAACGCTTTTGTTCAGCGGGTTATCACGGAACGGCTGCTCCCAGGGGAGATCGAGAAGCTGCTGTTCCAGGAGCAGGGGAGCTCCCGGATATGACACAACTCTCAGTAGAAGAATTCCTTGAGCGATCAATCGGTCTCGACGCGCAGGCTATCGGCGCGGACGCCGTGGCCGACGCGGTTAAGCGCCGGATGGCGGCAATAAACGCAGCCTCGGAGCGCGACTACCTCCACAGGCTCTCCTCTGCCCGCGATGAACTTCAGGCGCTTATCGAGATGATCGTGGTGCCGGAGACATGGTTCTTTCGCGACCGTGAGCCGTTCCTGCTGCTGGCTCGTCATGCCGCGGCACGGCAGCCCGGACCTTCTTCTATCGCCCCGCTTCGCATCCTCAGCCTGCCCTGCTCCTCGGGCGAGGAGCCCTATTCCATTGCAATGTCCCTCATGTCCGCAGGACTCCGCCCCGGCCATTATGAGATTGACGCGGTTGATGTCAGCGAGAGCCTCCTGGCCAAGGCGAGGACCGGTTCGTACGGGCCGAATTCCTTCCGCGGCGGCATACCGGGGAATTGCGAATGCTATTTTTCCACAGAAGGCTCAGCCAGATTGGTCCGCCCGGAACCACGTCTAGGTATTCGTTTCATCCGTGGTAATGCAATGGAGATGGATGAACTGGGCCTCGCCGGGGCCTATGACATGATCTTCTGCCGCAACCTGCTCATCTACCAGAGCGAGGAAGCGCGCCGCCGGATCGTCGCCGGACTCCACCGCCGAATGAAGCCGGACGGCCTACTGTTCGTGGGCCATGCAGAAATGATCAAACTGCTCTCGGAACGCCATGAGCCCGTGCGGCCCGGCGGCGCGTTCGCCTACCGGAGGAGGTCTGAGCTATGACTCCTCAACAATCGCAAGACTGCTGGAACAGGATCGGGGTAGAGGGCGACAAGTCCTGCCCAAAACTGAAAACCCACATCCACTGCCGTAATTGTCCGGCATTCCAGCAGGCCGCCCATGTTCTTCTCGATCGCGCTGCACCCGACGGCTACGTCCGGGAATGGACGGAACTTTTCGCCGGCGAGAAGGATGCCGTTGAAAGCTTCACGGATTCCGCGATCGTTTTCCGGCTGGGATCCGAATGGCTTGCGCTTCCTGCCAGCTTGTGCGTCGAAGTGGTCTCGCGGCGGCCGGTCAGGCGCGTCCCGCACCGGACCAACAGCATACTGCTCGGCTTGACGAGCGTCCGCGGGGAGCTGCTCCTCTGTTTTTCCCTCGCCCGCCTACTTGGACTCGAGCCGACAGCGCAGGATGATCCCGGGCCAGCGCCGCGTATGCTGGTCGCATCCAGGGACCGCTTCAAGCCGGCATTTCCAGTTGACGAGGTCCAGGGCATCCACCGCTTCGACATGGCGTCGCTCGAGAACATTCCCGCAACAGTGTCTCACGCCATGCCGCGGTTCAGCCGCGGCGTGATCCCCGTTAACGGGCTTGGCGTCGGGCTCCTGGACGACGCGATTGTCTTCGAATCACTTGCGAAGGAACTGGCATGACCTCATCCGGAGAACAGGATCTGAGTTCCTTTTCCATGATGGACCTTTTCCGGCAGGAGACGGAAACCCAGACTGCCGTGCTCAACGAGAACCTGCTTGCGCTGGAACAGAATCCGACTGACGCCGACCACCTGGCCGTGCTCATGCGCGCGGCCCACTCCTTGAAGGGCGCGGCGAGGATTGTCAATCTCGATCCCGCCGTAAAGCTTGCGCACGCGATGGAAGACTGCTTTGTGGCCGCACAGAAGGCAGAGATTATCATACGCCCGGAATCCATGGATGTCCTTCTTGCCGGGGTGGACATGCTTGCGCAGATCTCGCGCGTGCCGGAAGAGTCCTGCGCGGAATGGCAGGCCGGGCATGCGGCGGCGCTCGATGAACTTTCGGCCAGACTGGGCGCGATCAGGTCGAACAGCATGCCGGCGTCCGCCCCGCAAGCTGATAGCGCGCAGCCTCCGGAGCCCCCCCCTGCCCCGCCGGGTCCTGAAACTGCGGCTCCGCGGCAACAACCGCCTGCGCCGCCGGATCCCGCAGTGTCCGGAGCTCCGGTAAGGCAGGAGGCTGATGCGCGGCCCGGCGCCGATTCGGGGGACAGGACAGTTCGCGTTTCATCCGACAATCTGAATCGCATGCTGGGCATGATGGGCGAATACATGGTGCATACCAGGTGGTTCGAACCCTTTGCCGCGTCACTCCAGTCGCTCAAGCACAAACAGCGCGACCTGGCGAAACTGCTTGAACAGGAACTCACCGCCCGGAACGACGACGGCGCCGGACACCGCGCGCCCGAGCTGGATGCAGAACTACGCCGTCGGATGGACGACTGCCGCCAGGCCGCGACGAAGCGGATCGAGGAGTTTGAATTCTTCGCCCAGCAGTCATCCGACCTGGCCGAGCGCCTTTACCGCGAAGGACTGCTCAGCCGCATGCGTCCGTTCGCTGACGGAACGAGGGGTTTTCCCCGCATGGTCCGCGACCTCGCCCGACGGCTGAACAAAAAGGTGCGTTTCGAAATCGCAGGAGAGACAACGGGCGTGGATCGCGAGATTCTTGAAAAACTGGAAGCGCCTCTCACACACCTGTTGAGGAATGCCCTTGACCACGGCATGGAGGAGCCGTCCGAGCGGGAGGCGGCCGGCAAGAATCCGGAGGGATCCCTCACGCTGGAGGCGAGGCACCATGCCGGGCTGCTGCACATAGCTGTTGTAGATGACGGGCGTGGAATTGACCTCGATCGCGTCCGGAAGAAGGTGATAGATAGTGGACTGAGCACATCCGAGGTAGTCGCCCGCCTAACCGATGCTGAACTGCTGGACTTTCTGTTTCTTCCCGGTTTTTCAACCACCGGGCAGGTTACCGAGCTCTCGGGACGAGGCGTGGGACTGGACATAGTGCGCAATCTCACCCAGGAAGTGGGCGGACTCGTACGCGTCGAAAGCAGGTCGGGCGCCGGAACGCGCTTCAACCTCCAGCTTCCCATAACACTGTCCGTGCTCCGCACCCTCTTGGTCGAAATAGCCGGAGAGGCGTTCGCCATTCCACTCACGAGAATTGAGCATCTCGTCCTCGCCGACCCCGCCGACATAAAAAGCATGGAGGGCCGGAGGTACCTGGCAATGGACGACCGCAACGTGGGACTCGTTCCCGCCCGCGACGTCCTTGAACTCGGCGGCGCGCCCGATCTCTCCGAAGGATGGCCGGTCGTCATCATAGGCTCGCCCTCGGGCTCTTATGGACTGGTCGTCGACCGCTTTATCGGCGAAAGCAAGCTGGTGGTGCGCACGCTTGATCCCAGGCTTGGAAAGGTGCAGGATGTGAGCGCCGCGGCATTGCTGGATGACGGAACACCCGTGCTCATTCTCGACACGGAGGACTTGGTGCGCTCCATCGAAAACCTGCTTTCCGGGGGGCGATTGAAACAGTTCAAAACTGTCGGCAGGCTGGCCAATAAGAGGACCCTCAAGCATATTCTGCTGGCCGAAGACTCTATGACCGTTCGCGAGATGGAGCGCAAGCTTCTCGAGAACCGGGGCTACGCCGTGGATGTGGCCGTGGATGGAATGGACGCGTGGAACGCAGCGCGATCCGGGAGCTATGACCTCCTGATAAGCGACGTGGACATGCCCAGGATGAGCGGCATCGAGCTCGTGCGGAACATCCGTAATGATTCCAGGCTCCGTGAACTGCCGGTCATGATGGTGTCCTACAAGGACGGGGACGAGGACCGCAAGGCGGGATTCGATGCCGGGGCATCGAGCTATCTCGCCAAGAGCAGTTTTCATGATGAGAGCTTTCTGGACACAGTTGCGAAGCTGATGGGAGATCAATGAGAATAGCGATTGTCAATGACCTGCTTACGGCCACCGAGGCGTTGCGCCGCGCTGTGCGCAGCTGCCCCGATTATACCATCGCCTGGATGGCGCGCGACGGAGCGGAGGCCGTTCGCAAGTGCGCGGAGGACCGGCCCGATATCATACTCATGGACCTCATTATGCCGGTTATGAACGGCGTCGAGGCGACCAGGCTGATAATGAGAGATTCACCCTGCGCAATACTGGTTGTGACCGCGACGGTTGATGGCAACATGACCCTTGTGTTCGAGGCCATGGGCTGCGGAGCGCTCGACGCCGTGAACACCCCGGTCCTCGGCACGAAGGGCGACCTCTCCGGGGCCCAGCCGCTCCTCTACAAGATCGAGACCATCGGCCACCTGGTGGCGCCCTCGTCTTCTCCCCCGACGCCCGCCACAATGGAAGAAGGGACTTCCCCGGCGGTGGGGCGCCCTTTCCCGCTCGTGGCGCTCGGCGCCTCGACCGGCGGCCCCACGGCAGTCGCCGAGGTGCTCTCCGGATTCCCGTCCAATTTCAGCGCCGCAATGGTTATCATCCAGCATGTGGACCGCGAGTTCGCGCCGAACATGGCCGTCTGGCTGGGCACGCACTGCAAGTTCCGTGTTGAGGTGGCATCCCCCGGATGCCGTCCCGAGCCCGGCGTCGTGTGGCTGGCCGGCACAAACGACCACATGGTTTTAACCGCGCAGGGCACGCTTGAATACCGCGCGGATCCCGCTGAGTGTTTCTACCGCCCCTCGGTTGATGTCTTTTTCAAAAGCGCAGCCGCCCACTGGCCGGCGCGCGGAGCGGCCGCGCTTCTCACCGGGATGGGCAGTGACGGGGGCGAGGGTCTGCTCGCATTGAGGCAGGGCGGGTGGCGCACGATAGCACAGGATGAAGCCACATCCATCGTATATGGAATGCCGCGGGCGGCGGCCAGACTCAAAGCGGCGGAACAGATTCTCCCGATCAAATCCGTGGCGAATGCGATCATTCGCGGTGTAGAGAAACTGCTTGCTACCCAGGAGAAATATGATAGATAAAAACAACAGTCCGTTAGAGACCGAGCTTACTCGACATGCAACAAAAGTGCTGCTGGTGGACGACCAGGCCATGATCGGAGAGGCAGTCCGGCGCATGTTGGCGCCCGAGGCGGATATCTGTTTCACTTATTGCGGTAATTCGACGCGCGCGGTGGAAACCGCCCGTGAACTGAGGCCGACAGTGATCCTGCAGGATCTTGTGATGCCTGATATTGACGGCCTCTCGCTCGTGAAACTGTACCGCGCCGAACCGGCCCTGCAGGATACGCCACTGATAGTGCTTTCAACCAAGGAAGAGCCTGTCACGAAGGCGGAAGCCTTTGCCCTGGGCGCCAACGATTACCTCGTGAAGCTGCCCGATCGGATAGAGCTTGTCGCTCGAATAAGGCATCATTCACGCGGCTACATCAATCTGCTTGAGCGCAACGAGGCCTACCGGGCGCTGCTCAAGAGTCAGAAGACTCTGGCCGCAGAGCTCGCCGAGGCGGCTGCCTATGTCCAGTCGCTCCTGCCCGCGCCGCTAAAACAGGGCCCGGTACTGACCAGCTGGGAATTCATTCCGTCAACCTCGCTCGGTGGTGACGCGTTCGGATACTACTGGCTTGATGACGACCGGTTCTGCATGTTCCTGCTGGACGTGTGCGGGCACGGGGTCGGCGCTGCGCTGCTTTCCATTTCGGCGATGAACGTGCTGCGCTCCCAGGCCCTGCCAAACACCGACTTCGGCGATCCGGGCTCCATGTTGATGGCGCTTAACAATGCGTTCCAGATGGAGAACCACAACGAGATGTATTTCACCATATGGTACGGGGTTTATTCACAATCGAAGAAAACCTTGAGCTACTCGAGCGCCGGGCACCCGCCCGCACTGCTGATTCACAAGGACGGGGCTGAAGGCGCAATCATCAACCAGCTCGGCATGCCGGGCATGGTGCTGGGCGGGATGCCGGAAACGGTCTACCGCACCGAGATACGCGTAATCAAGCCGTCCGAAACACTTTTCCTGATGAGCGACGGCGTTTATGAAATGAATAAACCGGATGGAAAGATGTGGACGTTCGACGAATTTGCCCAGCTCATGGCCGATTCCGTTCGCGACGGTAGGCCGGAAATAGAGACTCTCGTTTCGACGGCCCGCGGATTGCAGGGCACAGGCCCGTTCGAAGATGATTTCTCCATCGTGAAGCTGCAGTTCCCGGGTTGATCGTCTCGCCAGTCAGCAGACCGCTCGCATAATAAAGGAGACTTCGAGCAATGCCGCCAGATCCGAGAGATGTTACGAATGGCCTCGAGATTCCAAGCGAGGGCTATTGTGACCAGCCTTACATGGTCATCAATGATGATGGTTCATGGACCTGTGTCATGACCACCGGCCGCGGTCACGAGGGACAGCGGGGACAGCACGTAGTGGCATGCCGCTCCACGGACCATGGCGAAACCTGGTCGGCGAATTACGACATCGAGCCGGCTGACGGTCCGGAGGCTTCATGGGTCATGCCGTTTCGTGCGCCCGGGACCGGGCGCATTTACGCTTTTTATACCTACAACAGCGAAAACCTGCGAAAAGTGAAGACTGTTGACGGCTGCGAACTTGATCGCGTGGATTCACTCGGGATATACGCATACAAGTATTCGGACGACATGGGCCGGACCTGGTCGCGGGAAAGGTTCGAGATACCAATGCGTTCCTTCGACTGTGACCGCCGGAACGTGTACGGGGGAAATGTCAAATTCTTCTGGGGCGTGGGCAAGCCATTTGTCCACGCGGGAGCAGTATATGTGTGCGCAAGCAAGGTGGGCGGCTTCGGCACCGGTTTTTTTGTACAGAATGAAGGAGTGCTCTTCCGCAGTCCGAACCTGCTCACGGAAGCGGACCCTTCAAGGCATTTGTGGGAAACCCTGCCGGAAGGAGATGTCGGTTTGCGCGCGCCGCCGGACGGTGGGCCGATTGCCGGCGAGTTCAACGCTACCCCCATGAACGACAGTTCCCTGTATGGGACCTATCGGACCATCAGCGGGTTCTCCTGTCACGCCTGCAGCCGTGACGGCGGCCGCACATGGAAAAGCGGCTACATGACCTACACCCCGGGTGGACGCCGTGTAAAAAACCCGAGAGCCGCTAATTTCGTGCGCCGTTTTGAGAATGGGAAATACCTTTACTGGTTTCATTTTTACGGGGGAGAGGTTTTGGGGCGGGCTCCGGACGTGGCCGGGGGCAACGGCTACCAGCACAGGAACCCAGCGTGGCTCTGCGGCGGTGTCGAGCGCAACGGCCACATCCACTGGTCGCAGCCCGAAATTGCGCTTTACGACGAATGTGTCGGAACCAGAATGAGTTATCCCGACCTGCTCGAACAGGATGGTGAATTTTACATATCCGAGACGCAGAAGACCGTCGCCCGCATACACAGGATTGACAAGTCGCTGATCGAGGGAATGTGGGCGCAGGGAACGGTCGCCGGGTTGACTCGCAATGGGCTGGTCGGCGAGTGGAATGGGGAGAAGACCATGCCTATGCAGAAACTGCCCCCGATCTGGCAGGGCGGCGGGTGCTCTATCGAAATCGGCTTCATTCTCAAGTCGTTGACCGCCGGTCAGGTTCTGTTCGACTCCCGTGACGGGGAAGGCAGGGGTATCACCATCATCACTACGGACCGGGGAACTCTGAAGCTCACGGTCTGTTCTCGTGTCTGCGACCTGCCGGGCGCATCGTGGGCAGGCGGCATGGTCGAGTGCTCATGGGAAACGGACAGGCATCTTCTGACCATGGAAAAGCCTCACCTTATTTGTTTCATCATGGACGGCGGACCGAAAATAATTTCCGTGCTTGTTGACGGAATGCTCTGCGACGGAGGACGTGAAAGACAATATGGATGGGGCCGCTTCCATCCCCTTCTGAAAGAGGCGAATGGCGCTTCCGCCGCCCTGGTTGCCCCTTCTCTCAATGGAAAACTTCTTGCCCTTCGCGTCTATAACCGCTACCTGAGAACCAGCGAAGCCGTGGCTAATTTTGAGCATTTCAGAATCACTCGTAGATCCACTTGTGAAACCAGGGGTCGTTGGTGCGCTGCTGGAAACCCTTGAGCTTGGCGATGAATGATTGGACAAGGTCACTGCACTCCGGGTTGTCCGCGATATTGACGATTTCGTTCGGATCGGATTCGAGATCGTAGAGCTCGAATCGCGGACGGTGTACGTAGACATCAACCGTCCGGGCACCGAAACGCGGGGATTTATCACGCAACGCGGCTTGCCATGAAGCACAGGCCCACAGATCGGACGCGAACGAGTAATCGAGCTTCCATGCGATGTTCCAGATGAATTTATAACGCTTTGTCCGGACAACGCGCATGGGTGCGCATGATGCAGGGAAGCGCCATCCCGGGCTCGTAAAGCGTGGTCTTTGCCTCCGGAAACGCCGCGCCGTTGTCGGATATGTAAATGATGACCGTGTTTTCGAGTTTGCCTTCATCCTTGAGAATCGAGACAAGACGCCCCACCCCGCGATCGAGGCGTGAGATGGATTGGTAGTATTGCGCCAGCTCAGCGCGAACTTCCGGCGTGTCGTTCAGAAAAGGAGGAACGATAACGCTGTCATCGGAGTAAAGCTGCTCCTCATCACCATCGAATGATTCAAGCGGATTGCCGAAACTGTTGGCGTGAAGCGGGTGCCCCTCGATCTCGTACGCACGGTGCGGATTGTATGAACACCAGTAGAGGAAAAAAGGATTCTGACCGCGCACGAATTCGCGGCAGGCTTCAGCCATCTTGACGTCATCGCGCCCGAACTCGCCGCGCGGCCGCCATTCGAACGGGAACAGGCGGTCCGGCGCGTAGTGCGTCTTCCCGGCCCGCCCGGTCCGATAGCCGCCCTCGCCCAGCATCGCGGGAAGGGTACGCACGTCGTCGAAACACGAGAAGTGATGGCATTCATGCGTGTGGCCATAGGTGCCGGTGGCGTGATTGTGCAAGCCGGTAAGAATTGTCGAACGGCTCGCGGCGCAGGACGCCGTGGTGCAGAAGGAATTTGTGAAGCGCACCCCGTCCCGCGCCAGAGCATCAAGGTTGGGAGTCTGGATGGCCTTATTGCCGTAGCATCCGAGAGCCTCCCGCCCATGGTCATCCGCTACGACGAGAACTATGTTTGGACGCTCGGCATTCTTCCTTATTTCTGACATATGTTCTCCTAATTCTCCAAGGTGAGCCGCACCTACGGCGGGCAAGCCGCAGAAAACACGCACCTGCATTCGTCACCGGTTTTTTTGTAGTGGCATGAGCGTCCACGCTCATGGTCCTTCTCTTCGTTGTCTGTTTTTTGTTCAGGATCACGCCCCGACTCTCCAGAAGGTCGGGGCAACCGGGGATACACGCGGTCCCTGATGCAAGACCGGGGAGTCCGGACATTTTGCAACTGATCGCAGATGCGACCGCCCTGCCCGCGCGCGGAGCGCACGGTCAGGCATGAACACCTGCTATTCATGGAAGCAGATAACTTCAGACTTCCTGATCCGCACCTTTGAAAGGTGCGGATCAGGGATTTAATCAAGA
>CAYWJE010000073.1:0-14259 GCA_964458525.1 uncultured Verrucomicrobiota bacterium | reverse complement strand
ATTGACCAGGCCACGGCGATTGCCCTGAAGAAGAAACTCGCCCAGGAATTCCGCGACCAGTTGACGGTTGGCATTCCCACGAACGCCGACGAGGCGGGGCTCCGGCGCCTGGCGGCACAGATCGCCGTCGGCAAGGTTGTCGTAAAGCTTTTCTTGCGCCACCCCCTCCACGCGAAGTTGTATCTTTTGTTCCGGCAAGACCCGCTTAACCCTAAAATCGGCTATCTCGGCAGTAGCAACCTTACCATGGCCGGATTGTCCAGACAGGGCGAGCTCAACGTTGATGTGCTGGACCATGACGCGTGCGACAAGCTGTCGAAATGGTTTGAAGACCGCTGGAATGACCATTTCTGCATGGACATCTCCGAAGAACTCATCGAAATCATCAACAGCAGTTGGGCGCGCCCTGAGCCGCTTCCGCCCTACCGTATCTACGTCAAGATGGCCTATCACCTCTCCCAGGAGGCGCGTGCCGGGCTGACCGAGTTCCGCATTCCCAGCGACTTTGGCAACAAGCTCTTCGAGTTCCAGAAGGCGGCGGTGAAGATTGCCGCGCACCACCTGAACAAGCGCGGCGGCGTGGTCATCGGCGACGTGGTCGGGCTTGGCAAGACCCTTATGGCAACTACGCTTGCACGTATCTTCGAGGATGACCACGGGGTCGAGACATTGATCATCTGCCCGAGGAACCTCGTTTCCATGTGGGAGGACTATCGACAGGAGTACCGCCTTCGGGCGAAGGTTCTGTCCATCACCCGGGTTCAGCGCGAGTTGCCCGATCTACGCCGCTTCCGGCTGGTGCTGATTGATGAAAGCCACAACCTCCGCAACCGGGAAGGACATCGCTATCGCGCCATTGCCGAATACATCGCCGCCAACGACAGCCGGGTGATTCTGTTGTCGGCTACGCCCTACAACAAGACCTACCTGGACCTCTCAAACCAACTTCGCCTGTTCATTGACGACCAGAAGGACATAGGAATCCGCCCGGAGAAACTGCTTCGGGAACTCGGCGAGACCGAATTCATCCGTCGGCACCAGTGCCCCGTCCGTTCGCTCGCGGCCTTTGAGAAGAGCGAACACCCGGATGATTGGCGGGACCTGATGCGGTTGTACCTGGTACGGCGAACGCGCAGCTTTATCCAGGAGAATTATGCGAAGTTTGATCCTGAGCGCGGTCGCAAGTACCTGGGTTTCGCGGACGGGACCCGCTCCTACTTCCCGTCGCGTGTGCCCAGGACGGTCAAGTTCAAGATCAGCGAGAAGGATGTGAACGATCAGTACGCTCGCCTGTTCGCTGACGATGTGGTTGACGCAGTGGACAGTCTTACTTTGCCGCGCTATGGCCTGGGCAACTACCAGATCCCTTCGCCGCACAAGCCGCCGACCTCCGACGAAGCCAAGGTGCTTGCCGATCTTTCCCGCGCAGGTACGCGCCTCAAAGGCTTCTGCCGAACCAACCTCTTTAAACGGCTGGAAAGCAGCGGGTACTCGTTCATTCTCTCCCTGGAACGCCACATCCTGCGTAACTTCATTTGCCTGCATGCGATCGAGAAGGGTTTGCCGCTCCCCATCGGCACCCAGGATATGGGCTTACTGGACGCCTCGGCGAATGATGAGGACTCCGATCTCTGGGATGCGGTCGAGGATGATGATAACAATAGTAGCACGGGCGTCCCGCCCGTGGATCATGGGCAAGATGCGCATGCCACGCTCGAAGCCACAACCGAGAAGGCTTTCCGTGCGAGGGCCGCTGAGGTCTATGACTCCTACGCCACCCGTTTCCGACGGCGATTCAAGTGGTTGAAGCCCGACCTTTTTAACGGCGACCTGGCCGAAGATCTGCGCAAAGACGCCGAGGCGTTGATGAAGGTTCTGGAGAATGCCGGAGGATGGGATTCGGCACGCGACGCCAAGCTGCAAGCCCTGCTCGATCTCTGTGCAAGGCAGCATCCGTCCGAAAAAGTTCTTCTCTTCTCCCAGTTTGCCGATACAGTCAACTACCTCACCGAACAACTCAAGGCTGGAGGAATCAATGCTGTTGAGGGCGTTACCGGAAACTCCGACGATCCTACGTCCATTGCCTATCGGTTCAGTCCCGTCAGCAACGGGAAGCGCAATCTTGTGCCGGCGGATAAGGAACTCCGCGTCGTTCTGGCAACCGACGTTCTGAGCGAAGGCCAGAACCTCCAGGATTGCTCCGTTGTTGTGAACTTCGACTTGCCCTGGGCGATCATCCGCCTTATTCAGCGGGCGGGCCGCGTTGACCGTATCGGCCAGCAATCCGACACGATCCTCTGCTACTCGTTTCTTCCCGCCGAGGGAGTTGAACGCATCATCCGGCTTCGTTCGCGCGTGCGCCGGCGCCTTCAGGAGAACGCCGAGGTTGTCGGCGCGGATGAAGCGTTTTTTGAGGATCAGGACGATATCCAGGCTGTCCGTGACCTGTTCACGGAAAAGGCGGGCATTCTGGACGGTGACGAGGATACCGAGGTGGACCTCGCATCCTACGCCTACCAGATATGGAAAAACGCCATTGACCGGGATCCGGAACTCGAAAAGATCATTCCAGCTTTGCCGAACGTGGTCTATTCGACAAAGCCGTGGCAAAGGAGCGGCGCAGCTCCCGAAGGCGCGCTCATCTATCTGCGCACGGCCGAGGGCAACGACGCCCTGGCATGGGTGGATAAGAGCGGCAACAGCGTAACCGAATCGCAATTCGCTGTCCTCAAGACGGCGGAATGCGCTCCCAACACTCCGGCTATTCCGCGCCATGATGAGCATCACGAAATGGTTGCCAAAGGCGTCAAACTTATCGTCGAGACCGAGAAATCCGTCGGGGGGCAACTCGGACGTCCATCCGGCGCGCGCTTCCGCACCTACGAGCGCCTCAAAGCCTATGCCGAGGAAGTAAAAGGCACCCTCTTTGACTTGCCAGAACTGCACCACGCCATTGAGGACATCTACAAGTTCCCACTCCTTCAATCCGCGACCGACACTCTCAACCGCCAACTCAAGAGCGGAATCGACAACCAGGCTCTGGCCGATCTAGTCACATCCCTCCGGGCCGACGCGCGCCTGTGCCGGGTGAACGAGACGGTCGAAACGGATGAACCACAGGTGATATGCTCGCTGGGTTTGAGGGCGCAAACATGAAAACAATTACAAAGAGATCTCCTTCCATCATGAAGGCAACAGAAGAACTCTTGCGGGATATTCGCGTACTTATTCAAGAGGCTCGCAGCCGTGTGGCGGTTAAGGTGAACCGTGAAACCACGCTGCTGTATTGGAATGTCGGCAGGCGAATCAATGAGGACGTTCTCGAGGGCAAACGCGCTGACTATGGCAAACGGATTGTCGCGACAGTGTCGACACAATTGAGCCAGGAGTTCGTCGGGCAGGGATTTGAGGAGAAAAACCTACGCCGGATGATGCAGTTCGCGAAATTTTTCCCCGATTCCGAGATTGTCGCGACACTGTCACGACAATTGAGCTGGTCGCATTTTGTCGAGGTCATGCCACTGAGTGATGCTGTGCAGCGTGATTTCTACCTCACAATGGCTATGCATGAAGGTTGGGGCATCCGCAATTTACGCGAAAAAATCGGCGGTATGCTGTATGAGCGTTCCCTGATCAGCGGCAAACCCGAAGGCATCATTCGATCCGCTTTATCCGACATGCGAACGGATGGCACGATTTCCCCTGATGTTGTCTTCAAAAGTCCCTACTTTCTCGACTTCACCGGATTACATGGCGTGTATAGCGAAGCCTCGCTTGAAGACCGTCTCATCCTGCATCTCGAGCAATTCATTATGGAACTTGGCGTAGGGTTTTCGTTTGTTGCACGGCAGAAGCGCATGATCGTTGATGGCGAGGATTTCTATCTGGATCTGTTGTTCTATCACCGCAAGCTTCGCCGCCTGATTGCTATTGACCTGAAGCTTGGTCGTTTCAAGGCTGCCTACAAGGGACAGATGGAGCTTTATTTACGCTGGCTGGAAAAACATGAGATGCAGGCAAGCGAGGATTCTCCACTTGGCTTGATTCTATGCGCCGAGGGTGGTCGGGAGCAGATTGAACTGCTGCAACTGGATAAAGTCGGCATTCGCGTAGCGCAATATCTCACTGAACTACCCGACAAAAAACTGTTAAAACGGGAGTTGCGTCTTTCTTTGGAACACGCTCGAGAATATCCGGTAGAAGCATGAAGATAAACACCAAAGCAGTCCGCGATTGCTTGAAGGCATTCGATTTCCAGACCCTTTTTCGCGAGCACCTCGGATGGGACATCCACAAAGCACAGCTCGATATTCTCCGCGACGGCCAAATCTATTCCCTCCATGCCGTTTCCCAGAAGCGTGGATTCGTCGCTTTTGTCTGCGACTCAATACCGGATCGTCAGACTCGCCTCAAGATTGACCACCAGGTAACGAAGTCGGTCCGCGAGCATTTCGTCATCTACGCCGATGAACCGGCCGGGCAACAAGTCTGGCACTGGGTCCGCCGCGAAACGGGCAAGCCGCTTGCCAGCCGGGACCATCGTTTCGACGTTTCACAATCCGGCGATCCGCTCATCCAACGTCTTGAACATATCGCGGTCAGCATGGAAGAGGAAGAAACCCTCACGCTGCCTGACATAGCCGGTCGCGGCCGTGCCGCTTTTGACGTGGACAAGGTTACGAAGAAGTTCTATGAGCGTTTCAAGGCGGAGCACTCCGCTTTCCTGAAGCTCATCAAGGGGTTCCCCGCATCGGTCAAGAAGGACGGGAAGACCGAACCGCATCCCGACCTTCAATGGTACACGTCCCTCATGCTTAACCGCCTGATGTTTGTCTACTTTATGCAGAAGAAGGGGTTTCTCGACGGTGACACTGCCTACCTATGCAACCGGCTTGCCATGGTGCAACAGGCCAGGGGCAAGGACAAGTTTCAGTCCTTCTACCGATATTTTCTTCTGCGCTTGTTCCATGACGGTCTCGGCAAGTCGCTGGACGAACGCAAATTCGAACCAGTCATGAAAAAGCTGCTCGGCAAGATACCCTTTCTCAACGGCGGCTTTTTCGAAGTCCACAAACTCGAAACCGAATACCCGGACATCGAAATTCCGGACGAGGCATTCGAGAAGCTGTTCGACTTCTTTGATTTGTATTCCTGGCACCTCGATGAACGACCTTGCCGGGCCGACAACGAGATCAACCCCGATGTGGTCGGCTACATCTTCGAAAAGTACATTAACCAGAAACAGATGGGGGCGTATTACACCAAAGAAGACATCACCGAGTACATTTCTAAGAACACGATTCTTCCCTACCTTTTCGACGCCGCTCGAAAGAAGTGCGCTGTGGCGTTCAAGCCGGACAGCGCCCTCTGGCGTCTTTTACAGGACGATCCCGATCGCTACATTTATCCCGCTGTCCGCCAAGGAGTCATCGACGAAAAGGGCGACCTCATCTCTTTGCCGAAAGACATTGCGGCCGGTATCAAAGACGTATCCAAGCGCGACGGTTGGAACCAGTCCGCCGAAGATCCGTATGCACTGCCCACCGAGACCTGGCGTGAGCATGTCGCCCGCCGTCAGCGTTGCCTCGATATTCGCGAGAAACTGAGCAAAGGCGAGGTAAACAAGATCAACGATCTCATTACCCTGAACCTGGACATATGGCAGTTCGCCCGTGATGCGATCATTAACGCCGAGGGACCGGAACTGGTCCGCGCGTTCTGGCACACCCTTGTTGGGCGGATGCCAGAGAAATCGAACGAACAGTCCGAACCGGGAATCACGATTCTGGACCCGACCTGCGGTTCCGGCGCCTTTCTCTTTGCGGCTCTGCGCATTCTGGAAACGCTGTACAGCGATTGTCTTGAGCGCATGGAGCGGTTCATCGAGGATAGTGGCACGGGCGGTGGCACGGGCGGTGGCACGGGCGTCTCGCCCGTGAATCACGGCCAGGATGGCCGTGCCACGCTTCAAATTCGCCAAGGCGCATATCTGCCTCACTGGACCTGTGAAGGCGCAACATACGCTGTGACATTCCGTTTGGCAGACTCCTTGCCACGCAACGTAGTGGAAGCTTGGCTGCGCGAACGCGATGATATCGTTGCAACGGCTCGTCAAATGAACCGTCCGCTCTCTAGATCAGAAGAGGATAGATTGCGAGAACTCCATTCCGAACGAGTAGAAACCTATCTCGATGCCGGCCATGGTGAGTGTTGGATGAAGGCTGCGCGTGTGGCGCAGATCGTTGCGGATGCGCTCAAACATTTCGATGGCGACCGCTATGATCTGACTGCCTGGACTGTCATGCCTAATCATGTTCATGCCGTGCTGGAACCACGGGAAGGACATGATATCCCGTCCATTCTTCACTCTTGGAAGTCATTCACCGCAAAAGAAGCGAACCGTGCACTAGGACGAACGGGGCAGTTCTGGCAGGAGGAGTACTACGATCACCTGATTCGCGATCAACAGGACTTTGCACACGCGATTCAATACACGTTGGCAAACTCAGAGAAGGCTGGCCTGAAGAACTGGCAGTGGAGTAGTGGCACGGGCGTCCCGCCCGTGAATCACGGCCAGGATGGCCGTGCCACAAAGAAGTACCGGGACTTCCGCTCGATTCTCGCCCAGCTCGGCAAGCATCCTAACGAGCGCTACTTCATTCTGAAATCCATCATCATCAACAACCTCTTCGGCGTGGATATCATGGAAGAGGCGGTGGAAATCTGCAAACTGCGCCTCTTCCTGAAACTCGTCGCCCAGGTCGAAACCGCCGACCAGATCGAACCGCTGCCCGACATTGATTTTAACATACGTTGCGGAAATACGCTTGTGGGGTTTGTAAGCCTGAGCCACATCAGGAAGGCCGCGACAAGCGAGTCGAAGAGAGATATGGAAGGGCAAAGCCAGGCATTACTCGGATTCCACTCCGACACAATTGCCCGAATTGAAGAGGACGCCGAGCTTGTGAACAATGCTTTCAAGATGTTTCAGCGCAACCAGGTCGAGGCGAAAGCGGACCACAAGCTCAAGGAACATCTGCAAGAGAGGCTGTCGAAGCTGAACCTCCAACTCGACCACTACCTTGCGAGTGAGTACGGCGTGGATGTCAAAAAGCAGAAAGACTTTGACGCATGGAAAGCCAGTCACCAGCCGTTCCATTGGTTCGTCGAGTTCTACGGCATCATGCACGCGGGCGGGTTTGATGTGATTATCGGCAATCCGCCGTATGTTGAATACAGCAAAGTGCGAACCGCTTATCAGGTGCTCCATTATTCGACAGAGGCCGCATCAAATCTATATGCCTATATTACTGAGCGCTGTTACGCTCTTCTGGGGACAGGGGCAAGCTTCGGCTTTATTGTGCCGATCAGCCTCATATGTACGCAGCGCATGGAGACGGTTCAACAGCTGCTCTCTTCAAATAGCACCGCTGTTTGGGTCAGTAATTACGCGGAACGTCCGGGCAAGTTGTTTGCGGGCGCAGAAGTCCTTCTGACAATTGCTTTGGCACGCCTTGGAGCAGAATCTTCGGATATCTTCACAACTGGTTTTACCAAATGGGCAACTGATGAGAGACCGGCACTATTCGAACGTGCTAATTACTGTCGCATTGGGAAGAAACCGAAATCGTACATAATCCCAAAAGTTACGAGCCCGTTGGAGTTGGCTATGTTGGAAAAACTACTCACACCCGAGGGTGTGTTGGGGAAGCAATTTAGCCGAAACTCTTCCGCAAAGATATTCTATCGAATAGGTGGTGGCAGGTATTGGAAGATTTTCACAAACTTTCAACCTCGGTTCGTTTTGAACGGTAAGCGTTCCGTTTCAAGTCGGGAAAGTTATCTATATTTTGAATCTGAAGACATGCGAGACGCAGCAATTGCAGTACTCAGCAGTTCGCTCTTTTATTGGTACTTCATTTTAACGACAAACTGTCGTGATCTGAATCCGAGCGACCTGAAGGAATTCCCCGTCAATATCGGAGACTTGAATTCGGCGACCATACAGCGATTTAGTAAACTGTGCGATGAGTTAATGACCAGCTATCGCGACAAGAGTGTCTTAAAGGAGAAGACCTCTAGTCTTACAGGAAGAATTGTGTATCAAGAGTTCTATCCGCGGTTGTCCAAGCCCATCATTGACGAGATTGATCGTGCCCTGGCGAAACACTACGGCTTGACGGATGAGGAACTGGATTTCATCATCAACTACGACATCAAATACCGCATGGGCGGGGCGGACGAAAAAGAGGAGTAGATCATGCTCACGAAACTGATAGTGCGCAATTTCAAGCGTCTGAGGGAGGCGGAGATACCCCTCGGTCAGGCGGCGGTGTTTATTGGCCCGAATAATTCAGGAAAGACAACGGCGCTTCAAGCCCTGGCGTTATGGGACATTGGTCTGAGGGCATGGCTGGCGCAACGGGGCGGCAAGGCATCGCCCGAGAAGCGTCCGGGGGTGACAATTAACCGTCGTGACCTGATTGCATTACCTGTTCCGACCTCCACGCTTCTTTGGAACAACTTACATGTGAGAGAATCGAAAGATCGCAAGACGCGCAATATCCGTATAGACGTAGTGGTAGAAGGCGAGACAGATCGGCAAACATGGTCGTGCGGCTTTGAGTTCGACTATACGTCGGATGAAGCCTTTGTCTGCCGACCGTTGCGTCTGCCGGGTTACGAGGAGAAATCCGTTAAGGAATCAAAGTTCAGCGTTATTCCGGAGGTTCTAGAGGATCCTGATAGCCGTTCACGCATCTGCTATCTTCCGCCCATGTCCGGGCTCGCGGCGGTCGAACCCAAGGTCGAGCAGGGGCGTATCGACGTGCTTCTCGGAGAGGGGCAGACCGCGCAGGTCCTGCGGAACCTGTGCTATACCGTATTTACGTCTGAACCCGCGGCATGGGCAGCTATCTCCAAGGATATGGAGACGTTGTTCCATATCAAGTTGGGTAAGCCGGAGTACATCCAGCAGCGCGGCGAGATTGTCATGAGCTATGAGGAGCGCGGCAAACCACTTGATGTGTCCTGCGCCGGGCGCGGGGCACAACAGGTTTTGCTCCTATTGGCCTATCTTCACGCGAACCCGAATGCCGTCCTGCTTATGGACGAGCCAGATGCGCACCTTGAGATTCTGCGCCAGCGCCAAATCTATAACCGCTTGGTGGCGCTGGCTGTTAGCCAGGGATCTCAGATCGTCGCGGCGAGTCACTCGGAAGTAGTGTTGAACGAGGCGGCTGCTCGCGATAGCGTCATCGCGTTCGTGGGCAAGCCCCACGAACTTACCGCTGGGCAGTCCAGCCAGGTGCTCAAAGCTTTACGCGACATAGGCTTCGACCAGTACTACCAAGCAGAGCAGAAGGGATGGGTGCTCTATCTGGAAGATACGACCGACCTTCCAATCCTCCGGGAATTGGCACGTGTGATACGGCATGATGCCTTGGCTGTATTGGACTCGCCATTCGTGCACTACATAACAACGAATTTGCCCCAGAAGGCACGCGACCATTTCTTTGGCTTGCGCGAAGCGAAAAAGGATCTGGTTGGTTTCGCCCTCTTCGACCGACTGGATCGTCCGCTACAGGACCATGCCGATTTGATCGAAACGGCGTGGACTCGACGTGAGATCGAAAACTACATATGCACCCGAGACGTCCTTCTTCGATTTGCCGAGCATCACAAAGCGCATGAAGGACCGCTCTTTGAGCACGCTGTCCGGCCTCGACGGATAGATGCTATGCAGGAGTCCATCACGGAAATCGAAACTGCATTAACCAGCCTCGGACGGCCTTCTCCGTGGTCCGCCGATATCAAGGCGACCGACGAATTCCTTGATCCATTGTTCGCAAACTACTCGAAGCGTCTGGGCGTGCCGCTGTGTATGCGCAAGAATATGTACTTCGGCTTAGCTTCGTTGATGAAACCTAATGAGGTTGATTCCGAAGTAAGAGAGAAGCTGGATGCCATTGTTGGTTTGGCGGCCCGAGCGAAGGCGATGGAGGCATGAGGCAGATGCAGGAGATCATCCTCTACCAGACCGAGGATGGCCAGAACCGGGTCGAGGTGCGGCTTGAGCATGAGACGGTATGGCTGACGATCAACCATATGGCGGAGCTGTTTCAGGTCGACAAATCCGGCATAAGTCGCCATCTGAAGAGTATTTACGAGACGGGCGAGCTTTAGAGGGAGGCAACTGTTGCAAAATATGCAACAGTTCAAAAGGAAGGCGGGCGGCGTATCTCCCGGGACCTAGAATACTACAATTCGGACGCCATTCTCTCGGCCAAGATGCTGGAAAAAACGCGCAATAAGCCTTCCTCCAGGAAGAAAGGCAGCAGGTCATGAGCACACTCGACGAAACGATGGAAGCCATCAGCGCTGTGGCGGCAGATCTTCCTCATCTCTACGCCGAGGCGGCGCGCCTTTACGGTCCGGAGGTCGATTGTATTGTGACAAGTGGCAGTCGTGATGTGCGCCACATTGAGCGTACCCTCGATGGTTTGTTGGATTTCGCGGCCGATGAGACCTGCCTTGAGCTTTTTCGACGCCTATGTCGCCACTACTGGGATATTGATCCGACCACCACCGCCGAATACATCCATGCGTATCGGGAGATATGGGATTCGGACAACCACGCTGAACAGGACACCAAGGCATGAAAAAAACAGCCATTCAGATTGTCGGCGACGCGACCATTCTGGGCCGCCCCAAGATCGCCTTGTTCTGCTCAGTCAAATGCCCCGGCAAACTCATCCTCGACACCTACGATCTTGCCAAGCGCTTCAGGAATGAGTGCGTGCTGGTCATCAGTCCGTTTCACTCGCCGATGGAGCAGGAATGCCTGCGCATCCTGCTACGCTCACCGAATCCGGTGATATGGGCTCTCGCGCGCGGATTATACCGGCAGATTCCATCCAAGCCGGTAGATTGCCGAACCGCCGTGGCCGAGGGCCGCTTGGTCATGGCGACAACCTTTCCGGACACCGTGCGGCATATCACAGCAATAACCGCCACGACGCGCAATCGACTTGTGGTCGATATAGCTTCCGGCGTTGTCGTTGCCCACGCCGCACCCGGAAGCAAGATGGAAGCTCTCTGCCGCGAAATTCTCGCCGCCGGCAAGCCCCTCTACACCTTCGACCATCCGGCGAACGCCGCGCTTATCGAAGCCGGCGCAAAAAGAGTGGAGGAGCTGAGTCTGATCGGACTGGCGTGCCAGGCGTAGTTGCGTCGCGGATAACAGGGGGAGCCCCGCTTCGTTCTTGCTTGGCGACGAACGAAGGATATCTAAAGCGGGCTTGCCTGCAAGCAAATTTGTTCCTCTGGAGACGGCTGAAAGCGTTATATTGAATATAACAGGCTTTTTAATAGTTACTTACAGCGGCTTGACCGCGTTTACTTTTGACCGCGTTTGCAAAGCGCTGAAGCTTGATGTCCTTGAAGGCTATACGCTTATCGCCTATCTCGCCCCCGCACTGTTCAATGCGATTGCCGTACTGCTCTATCACCTGTCCAAGGTTGAAAAGAAACTGCGCCAGCGATGACATGGCGCTAATCGAGAATCACTTCGTCGTTGTAGGCGGGGACGTGGACGGGCCAGCCTTTTTCGTCTGTGATTTTTTCGGCGAAGGCCTGGGCCGCGTCGGGTTCTCCGTGTACGACGAATACCTTTCTCGGCGGAGTGTCGATGCCGTTGAGCCAGCGGATTAGTTCGTTGCGGTCCGCATGGGCGGAGAAGCCGTTTATTTTTGAGATCTGCGCATGGACCGGCCACATGGCGCCGTGAATCCGAATTTTTTCGATTCCTTCGAGGATGATTCGCCCGAGGGTTCCAACGGCCTGGTAGCCGACGAACAGGATGGTGTTTTTCGGGCTCGTGATATTGCTTTTTAGATGGTGCTTAATGCGTCCGCCGGTGCACATGCCGGATCCGGCAATGATGATGGCGCTGGTCTTCACATCTTTGATGGCCTTGGACTCGTCGACGGACCGGCTCATTTGGAGGCCCGGGAAGTCGCAGGGGTGCTGTCCGTGGTGGAGCATCTCGTTGGCTTCGTCGTCGAAAAGTTCGGGGTGGCGTTTGAAGACTTCGGTTACGCGGACGGCCATCGGGCTGTCGACATAGGCCGGGAGATGGGGGATGCGTCCGTCTTTTAGCAGATTGCTGAGATGGAAGAGAATTTCCTGGGTGCGCTCGACCGCGAAGCTGGGGATGACAATGTTGCCGCCGCGCTCAATGGTTTCATTGACGACCTCTGCCAGCGCATCGGGAATCGATTCGACCGGTTGGTGATCGCGGTTGCCGTAGGTGGATTCGACCAGAACGTAGTCGGCGTCTCCGATCACGGCGGGGTCGCGGATGATTGGCACATTCCAGCGGCCGACATCGCCCGAGAAAAGAATGGTGCGCGATTCGTCGCCTTGTGTGATTTTGACCTTGATGGAGGTGGAGCCAAAGATGTGACCCGCTTCGAAAAAGGAGGCGGTGATACCGTCTGCAATGGGGACCTCTTTTTCGTAGTGGGCGTTTTCCAGATGCTTCGCGGCTTCTTCGGCATCTTCTGTCGTGTAGAGCGGTTCATAGGGGAAGGGGCTGGTTCGCTTTTCGCGCTGATGGCGCTTCATTTTGTGCTTGATGTCCTCTTCCTGAATGTGGGCGGAATCGAGCATGATGATTTTTGCGATGTCCGCGGTGGCGGCGGTGGCGTAGACTGGGCCGGTGAAGCCTTCTTTGATCAACTTGGGGATTCGCCCGCAGTGATCGAGATGGCCATGGGTGAGCAGTACGGCATCGACGGTGTTGGCGGGGATGGGGAAGGGATCCCAGTTGCGTTGAATCAAATCCCGTTCCTGGTAGAGTCCGCAATCCACAAGAATGCGTGTACCGTTGGCTTCAATGAGATGGCAGGAGCCGGTTACATTCTGGGCTGCGCCGAAGAAACGAAGTTTGATTTCCATGAAGTTCTCCTAATTTTTTAAACTTGAATTGATTATTACAGGATTATCATCGCTTCTTCCAGTCATTGCTTGACAAACCCACGAGTTTTGAAAAAAGGCGTATTGGAAAATCGGTAAGATCCATTAGAATTCCCGCCATGAGTATTTTTGAAAAAAATGTAAACCGCGAAATTCCGGCAACGATTGTTTATGAGGACGAGGAGACGCTGGCCTTTATGGACATCGGCCCGATCATCAAGGGGCACACTCTGGTGATTCCCAAAACATGTTGCCGTTAGATGACACACCCTCTTTTCTACACTGGGTGGCATGGTGGAGCAAGTCTATCGTCCGCGCCGGCCCAAGGAGTCACCGCTATGCCAGTGTCTCTGCGCGCATTTCTACGACTTCATCCAGGCCTACCCCGAGAAATACGAGAAGAAGTATGGCTTCCTCAAGCCGGTGGTCGAGGACGTGGTCAACAAGTACCTCGACTGCAGTGACCTCACCAAGGGCTTTGCGCGCATCTACTGCGAGAACTGCAAGAAGTCCATGCTCCTGCCGTTCTCATGCAAGGGCCGCTGGTTCTGTCCGTCATGCCACGAGAAGAAGGTCCTGCTCTTCGGGGAATTCATCACTGGCACAATCGCCTTCCCGGTGCCGCACCGTCAGTACGTCTTCAGCCTGCCGATCATGCTGCGGGTCTATTTGACGTTCGCTTTGCTCACTCCTGCACATTCGTGCAGGCTGTCTCCCTTCGGTCGGCTCCGCAACAACCGCCAGCTCCTGAAGAAGCTCTGCCGCATCGCCAATGAGTGCCTGCTCGAATTCCTGCGCCCCAGCCTCAATCGCCCCGCCGGCCATCTCGGCATGGTCATGACCATACATACCTTTGGCAACTACATGAGGTACAATATCAATACCCTGGATTAATGAATTCTCCAGACATGTCAACAAAACCCGGAGGAGAGGAAACAGTAAAATTGTATATGGATTATAAGGAGATCTATCTTCCCAGTGAGAATGTATTGATCTTTTTCCACAGAAACGTCGACTTCCGTTTCTATGACGCGGTTCATGTCTCCGCGGTTTTGTTCAAAGTAGGCGATGACCTGACCGAACGCTTCGTCCCGACTCTTACTATTCTCACCCGCCACCCATCGCAGAGAGCACCAGTGCGAACCGCGTGATGCCCTTCTCGCTCTGTTCCAGCACGAGATCGCCGCCATGTGCTCTGGCAATCTCGAGGGCAAGGCTCAGACCCAGGCCCGCGCCTTCAATATCGCGACTTCGGGATTCGTCCACGCGGTAGAAGCGCTC
>CAYWJE010000072.1:0-14335 GCA_964458525.1 uncultured Verrucomicrobiota bacterium | reverse complement strand
GGGTCCCCGCAAGGGGATTCCCTATCCCGATCGACGCTTCATGTGATTGTCACATCCGCAGAAACAACCTCTTTAAAATTCAAGATGGTGCCCGACTGCTCATCCTCCCATTGTTTTGTGAGTGTATTGAATACGAACTCATGAACGCGCGGCTTAGTCAGACAGCCGGTACTGATGCAGATGCGGTATGCGGTGCGCTTTGCGGTGCTGACTCTGTACTCATTGGGTGTGAGACTGACAGTGATTCCTCGTCCGCCAGGTTGCGATGTGCCCTTAATCTCAACGAGAAGCCGAGCCGTCTTTGACTGTGCGATCAGATCATATCCGCATTTCTCGGTCTCAACTGACGTGACGTCATAGCCGCGCTCAGCGTAATACTCTGCGACTGCATCAACAGCGGCCTTCTCTATGCGGGCATTGTGTTCAGGGTCGGGTATGGACTTTGTTCCGCGGGATTGACTTGTGAAGCGGCCACTTTCCGCATTCTGGATGTACTCAAGTAGAGTGCACTTGAACTTTTCAACTTCTTTAAGCCCCGAGTCGAGAAAGGACACGAATGTTTGCGAGCCAAATCCCTTGTGCATGACCGGAATGGTGAACAGTCTTTTGTGTTCGGGGACTAGGAACGCATCCGTGTTCTTTGCACGAATCAGCCATGAAGGTCGAACGCGTTCACCCTCGTAATTGATTTCGTGCCCACGAGGGGCCTCCTGACGATGCCTGTAAACGGTCGCGTGTTTAAACCACCCGATGACCACCGAGCCAATCTTCGACCTCGCTCTCCAGACCACGAGAACGTCTTCCGCCTTCGCGCCTGCAGCTGGGTTGATCCGCTCGACGTTAATGGTATATGTTTGGATGAACCCATATACGTGGCCCCGATGCGGAAGAAAGTTGATGGCTTCGTGGCCATAGCCATGTTCCGTAACCCACTGTCCGCCGTGCCGAGGAATGTCGTCGTCTGTGACACCCTGATACTTACGCATCCAGGCGACGTTACAGAGTAGTAGTTTCATATTTCTCCCGTCGAACGTTCGGATCAGGCGCGGCTTTTTGCCGTCGCTTGCATCCAGCTTGTTATCTTTTCTTAATGTGTTTATCGACAAAAGCTCGGGGCTTAATCGTAGTGATGCCGTGATAACCGGAAACATCGAGAAGGTGCTTGTCTCCACTGCAAATTAGCTTAGTTCTGCTTGCCACGGCGCAAGCAAGGAATTTATCGTCATCCGGATCATCACACACCCTCTCTGCAAGAGTGGGTGCATTTACTAGTGATGTATTTATCATGAGTAATTCTATCCATGGTTCTAGATCAATACCATGGAATTGAGTGGCTAGTTTCTTTCCAACACGGCGATATTCATCTAGTATCTCTGGAGATATGATCAGTGACACTCGACCATGTCGCCAAGCATCAAGAATCATGAATGGTGGCCCAGAAAAGAAGACGCCAGAGACAAAGACATTGGTATCGAGAATGAGCTTCATCATTTTTCTCTAACGCCAGCAATAGCTTTGGATATGTCGGATTTTGTCATGCCGGCCGACAGAGCTTGTTTTCTAGCTTTTCTGATCAGGTTGTCAAAATCTCGCATGGATGGTTCTGTGATAGTTTTCATGATAACAATATCGTTCTCTCCAAGAACGACGAACTGTGATCCGGTCGTTAGGCCGAGCTTGTTTCTAACATCCTCAGGAATTACAACTTGTCCCTTGGATGACATTCTGGCCGTAGCTAATGTCTTCATTTCAAATCCTCCTTTATTCTTACTGGTAAGATTATGCGATATATGTCATAGATATGCAAGGGAAAAGAATAAATATTCTGAAGATAACGTTGCAAATGAGAGTTTGGCGCGGCTACGCGACAATACTCTCCATTTGTCTTGTTAGATTCCTGTTCTCACAACATATTTCCGACCTTCCGGCGTGATCGTACACATGGGTGGAGAGTCTCCCATCCCGATGACAGACTGGATAATGAATCCCGCGCCGAAAAGAAGGTCGAAATGGTACTCGGTCATGGGTCGGTCAAGACTGACGCGGCGGGACAGCTCTTGAACATGGTGGTCGCCCGGTTGATCGAAAAAGTACCTCAACACCTTATGGGTGTCGTCGGTAAAGTCGGGAGGACGATCTGCTTGGTTCTGCATCTTCTGCTTCAGGTTGGTGCTCTCCTTTCGGAGGGACTCGACCTGCTGACGAAGACTCTGGTTTTCGGCTTCCAGATTGGTCGCCTTCTTTTCGAGGGCAGCGTACTGATCTGCGGCGAGGCCGAGGCGTTCGCGCAAGATTTGAGCGGAGCCGTGTTCATTGATGAGCTTCTCAAGCTGCCCGAATATGCCCTTCATTTCGTTCCTTTCTTTCTCTGAATCTAACGCCCAGCGTCAGGATTTGACGCGCCAGCGGCAATATCCTGCACGCTGATGTTGGGTCTGCATTGTTCGTGTGCCTGTCATGTCTTGGGCAGTTCGTAAGTCAGGGCATTCCGTCTCTGTCTCTTCCTCCGCTCCCTCCACACACACCATCCAGCGAGGCACACAAGGATGACGATCTTCGCGAAGGTGTAGGCCACGGAGTTGATGCCCAACGACTCGACAAGGTTGTTCTCCCATTCAAGCCACCGCCTGCCGTAGATCACTCTCAGCGCAAACGAGACTGGCACCAGTATGATCGCCGAGATCAGCAATATTTGCACCCATATCGTTTTCATCTTGTCGAACGCCCACGCTAACGGGCGGCGGTACGCCGTACCGTTCAGCGTGATGTTCTGTGTCCTATGAATGAATCCAGTTAATGTGACGACATACGCCCTCAACGCCAGGGAACAGCGCGGCATTGTTCATGCCCAGCGTGTCTAACCTCTTGAGCAAAGCGGTCTTGATGCGCCCTGGGACTGCCACTTGAATGAGCTTCTTGTGCATGAGGTTATTCGTGTTCAAGGGAACCCAGAGTTGTGGTTTCTTGCTGAATATGTGGGCGGTAAACCATCCGTTTTGCGCGACGATTCGAGGATTGTTTAAAGTGGGTTTGAGGACGAGCGTTCGAGGGGAAGTGAATGGGCTTGTGTGCTTGCTTCTATCGAGAAAATCGGCTTCCTCTGGTGTGAGTATGTAGACATATGAGGATGAGGCCGCATCGCTGTTTGAGCACGCGAACCACAGCGCGGCCAAAGGGTTCGAGGTCCAATCCAACAGTCGCGTGTTCATCCCGAAATGTTGTGCGAGAATCATGAGTTCCCAGTCATCGAGTCCGCGGTCGATCAGCATGGCTCCCCGTCGGCGCAGTTCGGCGAGCATTTCCTTCTCGCGCGCGGTCGTGTTCTCTTTCCTGTCAGCCCGTGCGACACTGGGAAGGAGATCCTTCTTCTGGCGTTGTCCACGATAGAGAATCGTCTCATCACCCTTGTCGGGCAGCGCGCCCAAGTATGTTTCCAGCGAGTCGATGGTGATAGTCTTCATCAGTAATCCCCTTCACAGAACGTCGCGAGTCACCGGACAGTGGAAGACGCGCTCGGCGCGGCTTCCACTGGTACGGTGGACTCGGCTTGTTCGAGTTCCCTCTTCTTTCCGATGTACTCCAAGAACTGTCCGTATGTCTTCTGGATGAGGCCGGAGCTGCCCTCATTCGACTCGACGATGGTGATCTTGGGATTGCCGAAAAAGGTCTTGAACTCAACGGTCGCTCGGGCGCCCGTGAGTACCAGGTCTGCATTCTCAAAGTAGAACCTGGGGTCAAGTGTCCAGATGCCGCCGGTTTCCGGCGGCAGCATGACGAAGCCGTGAGCTGTGGTTTCGCGCTTGAGGTCGCGTGTTCTCGTTTTGGTCTTGAACGTCATGGGCTTGCGAGTCTTCTTCTCGACGATCATGAAATCGTATGTAGGCCGATCGTAGAGAAGGCCGATCCCCTGTTCTGGATCTTCCGTGAGGAAGACGACATCACGCACCAGGATCGAGATTCTGGTCTCGTTCTTGAGGGTGGCTCCGAATCCCTCATCCCCGTACTGCGTACCGATACGACATAGGCTCCCGCGCAACTGGCGCTCGACCCACTTGTTCCGGCCCAGATTGACGAGCCACAGCACCACCGCCCAGACGGCGGCGGTTGTCAACCCGCTCACTACGCTACTACAGAATGCATTCATATCTCATGACTCGAACAGTATGGATAATAGTTTTTCTTTTTGGAAAACAACTTCTCTGAAACATGATAAATATAGGACGGCTGATTTGTTGCGTCAAGTTTTCTTTTCTGGATTTTCAGCGTTCGCAATATACGCTGAAGAAACATATTAAGATTGAAATGTGTTTTAGAATATCCGTTAACGCGACAGGCTACACAGGTGTAATGAATATGTTGACTTGTGTATAACATCGTGATATAGGTTAAGTTTTAATCGGCAATTCAAGCAGGAGGTAAGCGTGATAGATAATTCCAACCAGCCCGTGTCTTTTGGCGAGTGGAGCGCCGTGCTGGCAGAGGATGCGATAGAGCCGCAATTAAAGGAACGGTTCCGGTGCTGCATTGTATCCTACTTGCATTACCTCAAAACCCGCGGCGAGAGAGCATCCATCGCGACGGCAAAGGCCTATATCGAAAGCGAAGAGCACGATGGCCTTGCCGACGAGCATAATCGCGAGGCGTTGAGATGGTTCTTTAGAGCGGCGAAGAGCGCGGATAGGAACGTGGGGCGCCCGGTGGAAATGGCGGCATCAGCCATACAGCCGGAGAAGGCGGATAGGGGCAGGACGCCATGGGAGCAGCGCCTGGTTGCGCGGTTGAGAGTGGGGCAATACCGCTGGCGCACCGAGGTTACCTATCGCGATTGGGTGTGGCGGTTCGCGGATTGGCTTGGCGCACGAGAGATGGAATCGGCGACTGGCGATGATCTCAAGAAATTTCTTTCACATCTTGCGGTTGAACGCGCGGTCGCGGCAGCCACTCAGCGCCAGGCGTTGAATGCATTGGTATTCTTCTTTCGCGAGGTGCTGGAGCGCGAGCCGGGCGATTTGAGCGGCTACACCCGTTCGAGCAGGCCGAAGCGCGTGCCAGAGATTTTGTCGGTCGCGGAATGCAGGCTGCTGTTTTCGCGCATTACCGGCACGGCACGGCTGATGGCGGAGATGCAATATGGCGCCGGGCTGCGGGTTATGGAGCTGATCAGGCTGAGGGTGCAGCATATTGATCTTGAGCGCGGAATCGTGACGGTGCGCGACGGGAAAGGCGCCAGGGACCGCGTGACGGTTCTGCCGGAAGGACTGAAGGCGCCCCTGGCTTCGCACCTGCTGCGCGTGCGCGAGTTGTTCGACAAGGATCGGGCGGCCGGTGTTGCCGGGGTGTGGCTCCCACCGCCGGTGGAGAATAAGCTGCCAAAGGCGGGGGAACGGTGGGAATGGCAATGGCTGTTTCCTTCGCGCGAACTCTCCACCGATCCGCGAAGCGGATTGAAGCGGAGGCATCATGTTCTGGAAGGCGCGTATCAGACTGCGGTGCGCAATGCGGCGCGCGCCGCCGGGATTGCCAAGCGAGTCACTCCCCACGTGCTGCGGCATTCATTCGCAACACACCTGCTGGCTGCCGGGCAGGACATTCGGACCGTCCAGGAGCTTCTCGGCCATGCCAATGTAGCAACGACCATGATCTACACGCATGTGCTCAATAAACCCGGCGTTTCGGTCACGAGCCCGTTTGATCGCCTCTGAGTTTCTATGGACCTGGACAACATATCTCCCGGCATCACATCCGTTCCACCTTGATTTGCAGCGATCGCGCGGCAACATTTGGAACTTTCCAGCCACTCGCGATGCGGTAGCCGGGCAGCCAGATCACTTCGCCGCCGCATTCGAAGATGGGTACGCAATGGCGCAGGCTCTTAGGAACCCTCGCATCCGTGAAGATATCCTGCAACTTTTTCGAGCCTTTCATTCCAAGGGGGTTGATACGGTCGCCCGGCTGCCAGGAGCGGATGGTGATGACGCGTCTTCGCCACGATGCAGCGCTGAGCGAGGCGCGCGCGGGAAAGCACCCGATTTCAGGCTGCCGCTCCCGTGAAAAACCGTGTCCGATTGAAGCTGTGATCTTCAGGCGCTGGGCGGGCAGGACTGTCTCTCCCGGAATCCTGACGCGAACTTTGAACGCGGAGGAATTCTGTTCCGGTTCAGCCCGGGCGACCATGCGCCCGTACTCGCGCCTCACCATCCATCCTCCGGGCAGCGTCAAATCGCAGGGTCTTTCGCCGCGGGAGAGCAGACGATCTATCCGTTCGGTTGTTTCGAAATCCAGTAATTCGCGGGGTATGCCGGATGAGTCGAGCCATAGGCGCAGAACCCGTCTCCTGGCCGCGACCGGATACGCGGCCAGTTTTTTGCAGAGAATAACATTGTTGCGGGCTGTGTCATCGTCCGCAGCTGCGGAGCATTCCGCGAGAAGCTGCATGGAAAGCGACTCGAGCCACGCGCCTTCCTCTTCCATGATGTCGCCGAGCCGCAGCAGCGCCCGTCGAAGTTCGGGGTTCAAAGTGGACTCGAGAAACGGAATCACCTCGTGCCTCACCCTGTTCCGCAGGAAGGCTGTGTCGCGGTTGGAGGCGTCCTCCCGCCATGCCAGTTTGCGCGCTTTGAGAAAGGCGAGGATTGTTTTCCTATCCACGTCCCTGAGCGGACGAACTATTCTCAATCCTTTCCATGAGGTCAACCGGGGGATGCCGCGAAGTCCGTCGCTCCCGGATCCGCGGGCGAGCTTGAGCAGGATCGTTTCCGCCTGGTCGCCCGCCGTGTGGGCGGTGGCGGCGGCGGCGCAGCCGAGTTTGCGGGCCGCGCGCATGAAGAAATCGTAACGCGCGCGGCGTCCTGCCATCTCGAGCGATTCGCCTTTCAGGCGCGCCATGCGGGGAACGTTTTTCCTGGCCGTCGTGAACTCGAGGCCGAAGCTTGTTGCGAGGTCACGAACGAACGACTGGTCTTCATCCGCCGCCCGGCCTCGGATGCAATGGTTGAGGTGAGCGACCGCGAGGGATATGCCCAGGGCTGGCGCGAGCTCGCGGAGTGCGGCGAGCAGCGCCACTGAATCAGCCCCGCCGGAGACGCATACCAGAATTCGCTCGCCGCGATTGAAAAGCCGGTGCTCGTAAATGGCGCTCCGGATTTGCTGGATGATGGCGGGCATAAGTCTCCCGGTGCAGCAGCGCCCCTCGCGGCGGACGCTGTACTTACAGCGCCTGCCAGTCGTTTTTTCCCGGCTCGATCGAGCGAAGCCCGTCCATGTAGGGGACAAGCGCCTCCGGCAGGGAAACGGAGCCGTCCGCCTGCTGTCCGTTCTCGAGAATTGCCACGACGAGGCGTGCGAGCGCCACCCCGGACCCGTTGAGAGTGTGGACGAATTCTACCTTGCCATTGACGTTGCGGTGCCGGATTCCCGCGCGCCGTGCCTGGAACGACTCGAAGTTGCTGCAGGACGATACTTCCAGCCACGCGTTCTGGCCGGGCGCCCACAGCTCGATATCGTAGCATTTTGCCGCCGCGAAGCTCATGTCCCCGGCGCAGAGAAGCAGCACGCGGTAGGGCAGGCCGAGCCTCTGGAGCACGTCCTCGGCGTTTCCGACCAGCAGCTCCAATTCGTCGTAGGATGAAGCCGGGTTAGTGAACTTGACCATTTCCACTTTGTCGAACTGGTGCATGCGGATCAGGCCGCGGGTATCCCTGCCGGCGGCGCCAGCCTCACGGCGAAAGCAGGGTGAATAGGCCGTGAGCCTGATGGGAAGCGGACGCTCGATAATCTCGTCGCGAAAGATATTGGTCACCGGCACCTCGGCGGTCGGCACCAGGTAGAGATCTTCATCGGCAACCGCGTACATATCCTCCGCCATCTTGGGAAGCTGGCCGGTACCGGTCATGGCGGCGGCGTTGCAAAGGAAAGGGGGCGAAACCTCCGTGTACCCGTGTTCCCGGACGTGCAGATCAATCATGAACCTTATGAGCGCCCGCTCAAGCCGGGCACCGTCACCGATGTAGAGCGCAAACCCGGCACCCGACATTCTGGCCGCGCGGCCGAAATCAATAATTCCCAACCGCTCCGCGATTTCCACGTGCTTCGCGGGCGCAAAAGGGAACTTACGAATCTCGCCATGGCTTCGTACGACCACGTTCTCAGCCGCGCCCGTGCCCTTTGGAACGCTGGTATGGGGTGTGTTCGGAATTGTTAGCATGAGCGTCTCGAACTCGCTCTCAACTTCTCTTCGCTGCGCGTCCATCCCGGCTATCCTTTCGCTGATGGCCTTCACCGCAGCTTGTTTTTCCGCCGTATCGAGGCCCTCTTTCTTTAGCTTGCCGATTTCTTTAGAGGCAGCATTTCGCTCGTGTTTCAAAGCCTCCGTTTCGGTTATTATGCGGCGCCGCTCGGAATTTGCGCGAACCAGCTCGTCAATACGTGTTGCCTTGCCCCGCTTCTCAAGCGCGTGCCGCACGGTGTCTTCCTGCTCCTCGACCAGTTTGATATCCAGCATGGCTAATTCCTTGTGACTGAAAATGGGAAAATTGCTATTGAAACCCGCAAAGAATTATGGCATTAAGGAAAGGATTGTGCAAGGATCAAGCGGTGAATCATGAAAAATACGTTATGTAGTGATTTGAACAGGGCGGTTCATCTCGGGCGCAGAGACGCGTTCATGGAAAAAGCTGCCGATGTCTTTCGCAAGTGCAGGAAGGAGAAGTCGGTCGTCCGGCGCAATCAGCAGATTGAGACAACTCTGTATTATCTGCAATCGGCGCTCGATCACTCGTTCATGGCGGGCAAGAACGTGGAGACTGTTCCTGCGGAGGATTCACTGGTTCTTGTGATAAAAACGCTGGTCTTCTACCTGCAGTCCGTTATGTCAATAATTGAGAACGAGACGCAGCTCAAGAACAAGGAAAGCCACTTGTGGCAGTTCCTGCACGGTCACGACAAATCTGATGCCGCGAAGGACGTGGGACGAAGCAGCAAGCAGCTCATGGAGGATGTCTCGCATTTCTTCCGCATAATCGAGACGCCTTATACGGCGCTACGGCAGCAGCTACTTGACGGGATGCGCGATGCCGACAGGGAGAAATATAAAAATGCCGCGACGAGTCTCCATCAGCACACTGCATCCAGGAGCCACCAGCGTCACGCGGTCAGGCACGGCCAAACTTTTTTTCAAGCTCATGCCGTGAAATATTGATGAGTATGGGGCGCCCGTGCGGACAGGTGTAGGGCATTTCCGCCTTTGCCAGCTCTTCTATCAGCGTCTCGATATCCTTCAACGACAGCTGTTTTCCAGCCTTTACTGCTGCCTTGCATGCCGCCTGGGCGATGCGCTCCTCGATCAACAGCTCCGCGGCAGCCTTGCCGCCCGACTCTCGAAGCGAGGCGATGACATCGGCGAGAAGACCGCCTGGCGCCACTCCGGACAGGCACGCTGGAAGGGCGTCCACCATGAAGGTATCTCCCCCGAACTCATTTACCCCGAATCCCATCTTCCTGAATTCCGCCATGTGCTCCTTCAGGAACAATGCGTCCCCCGGCGGCAGCTCAATGTTCTCGGGCAGGAGCAGACCGTGACCATGGACCATGCCCGTCATGGCCGCGGCCATGAACTTCTCATACAGAACCCGCTCATGCGCGGCATGCGGATCCATCAGAACGAGCCCGTCCTCCGTCTCCATCACGACATACAGACCGCACACCTGGCCCAGGATGCGTGTCCAGTTCCATGGGGCGGCGGGTGTGCCGCCTGTTGCGCTGGGCGCCGTTGTCGGACTCGGACAGTATCCTCTGTCCGCGGGCTGCGCAGGGACGGATGCTGGTGAAACTGGCGGGCGCGGGTAGGAGAATCCCCCGGCCGCGCCGGTGCCCGCGCCGTGGAAAAGATCCTCTGCGATCGGAGCGGGCTTGCTCTTTCCGGCGCCAAAATCATCTTGCGCCTCCCGGCCAGCGGAGGGCGCCATGGCCGGATTGGCGGGCAGCGCCATTCTTATGGCTTCTATTGTCGCATCCCGCACGCCTGACGGATTGTTAAAACGCACTTCCTTCTTTGTGGGATGGACGTTCACGTCAACGAGCGCTGGATCAATTGAGATGAAGAGAAAAACGTACGGATGACGTTCCCTGGCCACAAGTCCGCGGTAGGCCTCCCTGATAGCGTATGCCATGATCGCCGCGCCAGTTGGGCGGCCGTTGACGAAAACGTACTGCTCCGACCTGTCGGCTCGGGTGTGGGTGGGCAGGCTTACGAAGCCGGAGATGCCCAGCAGGGAGGATCTGAAATCCACCTTTCGAAGGTCAATGCCGCCCGCCGACGGATACAGGTCGCGCAGGCGCTGCTCGAATCCGCCCTGTCCCGGCAGGCTGAGGATCTTTCGTCCGTCAATTGAGAGGCTCATCGCAATCTCCGGATGCGACAGGGCGTAGAGCATGAAGGTCTGCCTGATATGAAAAAGCTCAGTCTGTTCGGAACGAATGAACTTGCGTCGAGCCGGGACGTTGAAAAACAGATTACGGACCGAGATCACGGTGCCCAGCGCACAGCCCTGGTCGCGGACGTCCTGGATCTTGCCTCCCGATACCGTCAACTCGGTTCCTGCGAGGTCTTCGACGCGTCTCGTCAGCAGGTTGAAGCGCGACACGGAGGAGATCGCGGCCAGCGCCTCGCCGCGGAATCCGAGCGTGGTGACGCGCTCGATCTCGTCCACTCCGCGTATCTTACTTGTGGCGAAACGCTCTATCGAGAGCAGCGCGTCGTCCCTGCCCATGCCGGAGCCGTTGTCGCTAACGCGTACTAGCGTTTTTCCGCCGGAGACGGCCTCCGCGTCCACCTGGGTGGAACCGGCGTCAATCGCGTTCTCCAAAAGCTCCTTCAGCGCCGATGCCGGCCGTTCCACCACCTCGCCGGCGGCTATCTGGTTGGCCACGTGATCGGGAAGAACCTGGATATGCCGTAATTCTCTCATATTTCAAACTCTGCTCTTGTTCTTTTGACTCGCATGCATATAATTCTACATTCATCGAAAAAGGATATCCAGCGCTAATTGAGGCTGGTTCTGCCTCTCTGGAAATGTGAGGATGTCTGAAAGGGAAGTTATGCATATAATTGTCTGCATCAAACAGGTTCCGAACACGGCGGATGTGAAGATTGATCCGAAAACGCACACGCTAATCCGCGAAGGCGTGGAATGCATTATTAATCCGTTCGACATGTACGCCATCGAAGAGGCGGTGCGCATCAGGGAGAAGCACGGTGGAAAGGTGACGGCGCTTACGATGGGTCCGCCGCAGGCGGAGACCGCGCTGCGGGAGGCCATTTCCCTTGGCGTGAACGAGGGCATCCTGGTGTCAGACAGGGCTTTCGCGGGCAGCGACACCTGGGCTACCAGCTATATCCTCGCCATGGCCATCAGGAAGATAGGGGACGCCTCCCTGATCATCTGCGGCAAGCAGGCGTCGGACGGTGATACGGCGCAAGTCGGCCCGGGAATAGCCGCCCAACTGGATCTGCCGCAGATAACTTATGTGAGAAAAATCGAAGAGCTCGATGACGAACACATAGTGGCTGAGCGGCTTCTGGAGGATGGCTATGAGAGTGTCAGGTCGCCGCTGCCGTGTCTTTTGACCGTGGTCAAAGAGATCAACGAACCGCGGCTCCCGTCGTTGAAGGGCAAGCTGGCGGCGCGGAAGGCTGTTTTCACCCACTGGAAGGCTGCGGACATGAACTGCGACGCGGACAAGATCGGGCTGGACGGGTCCCCGACAAAGGTCATGAGGATCTTCACCCCGCCGCCGCGCGAGGGCGGACAGATGCTGACCGGTGAGCCGGAGGACATGGTTCGTCAGCTGGTTGAGAAATTGAAGGATGCATTGTCCGCCACCTGTTAAGGAAATATCATGAAACAAGAGCCCATCTTTGTTGTTGAAGAAAAATGCACTGGCTGCTCGCTCTGCGTCAAGGCGTGCCCGTTCAAGGCCATAACGATCGAGAACAAGCTGGCGGTTATTGACATGTCGGCTTGTAATCTTTGCGGGGCCTGTGTGGAAGTGTGCAGGCGCGACGCGATAGTCATTCGGGAGCAGAAGGCAGCGGGCTCAGATTTGAGCGCATTCAGGGATGTGTGGGTGTTTGCTGAGCAGAAGGATGGTGTGATCAGTTCAATAACCTACGAGTTGCTCGGCGAGGGCCGCAAGCTGGCGGACCAGTTAAAGATGAATCTGTGCGCCGTGCTGCTCGGGGATCGCATTTCCGGAAAAGCCTCCGAACTCATACAGCGCGGGGCGGACAGGGTGTATGTGGCCGACAAGTCGGAACTGGCTTTCTTCAGGGATGAGCCCTACGCGGCCGTGCTGATAGAGCTCGTGCGCAGGCATAAGCCGGCCATCATGCTATGCGGGGCGACCACCGTGGGCCGGAGCCTGGTGTCACGGGTGGCCGTGTCGGTCTACACCGGGTTGACCGCGGACTGCACCGGTCTTGGAATTGACCCCGAGACAGGGAACCTGCTCCAGACGCGCCCGGCTTTCGGCGGCAATATCATGGCGACGATCATCTCGCCCAACTACCGTCCCCAAATGGCGACGGTCCGCCACAAGGTAATGAAGGAAGCCGAGGTGGACGCGGGCCGCAAGGGCGAGGTTCTGATTGAAGAGCTCGCTGCGGAATTGTTGAAGGCGAGGACTGAGCGTGTGAAATTCGTGCCGGAAGTGGAAACGACGATGAACATCGCTGAGGCTAATATCATCGTTTCTGGCGGCCGCGGCCTCCAGGCTCCAGAGAATTTCTCGCTTATACGTGAGCTGGCGGAGGTGCTCAAGGCGGGCGTGGGCTCATCGCGTGCCGCGGTAGATGCAGGGTGGATTCCCTATTCCCACCAGGTGGGGCAGACGGGGAAGACGGTGTGTCCGACCATTTACATCGCGTGCGGCATCAGCGGCCAGATCCAGCACCTGGCGGGAATGTCGTCGGCAGATATGATCGTGGCCATTAATAAGGACCCTGACGCGCCCATATTCAAAGCGGCAACCTACGGGATAGTGGGGGATCTGTTCAAGATAGTTCCGCTCCTTACCCGCGAGTTCAGAAAAGTGCTGTAAAAAATAAGAAAATGTACAAAAAGAGCAACTACTCAGGTCCTTCTCTGAATTGCTTGAAATGTCATATTACCGACGGCATAACCTGCCCGACCGTATAGCTGAGTAGTTACAAAAAAGAGGGGATTCACCACAGAAACACGGAGGCACAGAGCGCGAGGAAAAATCTCGTCTCCGTGCCTCTGTGTCTCTGTGGTGAGGCTTGTATTATCTGTGTTGAACAGATTGTTTGGCTGGTAAGGCTTGTTTGGGTTGCGGGTGAGCCCGCGAGGCATAATGATAATTCTTGGACATTTGCTTGATTTCGGGAGTTCCCTGTTTTAGTATTATCGCGTGTGGACTCAGGATTCTTCACTGATCAGCATGGATGTTGGAGGTGTGCCATGTTCAAACCTATGTATCGCATTGCGTTGTGTTGCGTTATCTGCATTGGTTCTGTCTGCGGCGCCCTGTCGGCGGAAGCCGGAAAGGATGTCTTGATGGTCATTCCGGCCCGGATGAGGGTTCTGAAGCTCGCGTTCGATATGAACTGGCTCCGCTCCGTTTCCGTGGTTTCGTACCAAGGCGATGTGAAATCCGATGAGCCGCTTCTTCACCTTTGGAGCGGCTCCGAATGGAGTTATGTAAGTATGGCCGATTTCGTCGCCGGCAGGTTCCTACGTTCGGTGCCTGACTCGGTGGTCCTGGTGGGAGACGACGAGATGCTGCCCGCAGTGCTGGCGGAGAATATTTCCTGGTACTGTTCCGTGGTGCGCGTGGAGACAATAGACATCGCCGACATGATCAACAGGCTTGACCTGGTCTTCGAGTTCAGGGAAAATGATTGGAAATGGCTGGCAAAGCGTTATGGACTTATTCTGACGGACATCTACAAGGACAGGCGAACGATAAATCCATATGCGATGAGGCGTTCGCAGCTTCCCGTGGAGATCCCTGTACAGGAGATGAACGCTGAGGGTGTTCCGCCGGCAGTCCTGATGGAAGAGCGGAAGATCGAGGGCGTTGTTTTAATAGAGGAGATATCCGTTGAAAGTCCGGAGGAAGGTGGCGCGCCGGGCATGCAATGATTTATAAAGGAAGGGGCCGTTAACTCAGCGGGAGAGTGCTATCCTCACACCTGCCCGCAGTGCTTACGCACAAGCGTTGCAGGCGGGCGGTAGAAGTCACTAGATGAACAGATTTAATGTAAAGGGGCCGTTAACTCAGCGGGAGAGTGCTATCCTCACACCTGCCCGCAGTGCTT
>CAYWJE010000071.1:3811-14515 GCA_964458525.1 uncultured Verrucomicrobiota bacterium | reverse complement strand
AAAACTTCACTAACGCGGCTTTACACCAAAACGAATTTCAAATACATTTGGCTAGTGACTTTGTGGCTTTGTGAGAAAGTGTTTCTCTCTTCAACATCCGGACTAAACTTCCAAACCTTTTAGAACCTCAACCGCCGGATTCGAGATGAAGGAAATTTCCAGACGCCGTTTTCTCGAGCGAATCGGCTGCGGCATGGCGGGCTGCGCCATGACAGCCGCGTTTGCCTCGGCCGATGACGAAGGGCCGGCGCCGCACGAGGCCGGGTTCTATGAGAAGCTCGACGGTGGACTTGTCCGCTGCACGCTCTGTCCGCATCTCTGCGTGGTTTCCGACGGACGGCGCGGCCGGTGCCGCGTCCGCGAGAACAGGGGCGGCACCTATTACAGCCTGGTCTACGGGCGGCCGAGCGCGATCCACCTCGATCCGATCGAGAAGAAGCCTTTTTTTCACGTCTATCCGGGAAGCAGCTCCTATTCCATCGCCACTGTGGGCTGTAACATGGATTGCAGGTTCTGCCAGAACTGGGAGCTCTCTCAGGCCGATCCGGATGATGCGGTTGTTCCCTATCGCGCGCCTTCCGACATTGCCGGGGCGGCGGCCGCGTCCGGAGCCCGCACCATTTCCTTCACCTACACGGAGCCGACGGTCTTCCTCGAGTACATGCTTGATTGCGCCAGGGCCGGCCTCGAACGGGGGATCGAGAGCGTGATGGTGAGCTCCGGGTTCATCTCGGAGGAAGCTCAGCGCGCTCTTTTTCCCGTGATGAAGGCCGTGAAGATAGACTTAAAGGCTTTCACCGACTCGTTCTATTCGAAGATCTGCGGAGGCCGGATCCAGCCTGTTCTCGATTCTCTGAAACGGCTTGCCGGCTCCGGCGTGTGGTACGAAATCGTTGTGCTGATCATTCCGACATTAAATGACAGCGATGAGGAACTCGGACGGATGACAGGCTGGATAGCGCGCGAGCTCAGCCGCGACGTCCCGGTCCACTTCTCCAGGTATCATCCCACGTACAAGATGGTGAATATCCCTCCAACTCCCCTGCAGACGCTCCAGAGGGCGCGACGCATTGCGATGGAGCAGGGGTGCCGGTTCGTGTACATCGGGAACATAGAGGTGCGGGACGAGCAATACACGTTCTGCCCCGCATGCGGAAAAGCCGTGATCAAGCGCTACGGTTACAGGATAGTGGAGAACTCCATTCGCGAACGCTCCTGTGAATTCTGCGGAAAGAGCATTCCCGGCGTGTGGTCGTGAGGCGGAGCAATCAGCTGCATCGGAGATCGGCGGGCCCACGCCTTGGGCATAACAAGCCGTGCTGTTTACCCCGCTTCGAACGTGGTCCCCGCCCTGCCTTTGGCATTTCTGGTAGGCCGTCCCGACCTCGAATCCCGACTCTCAGGAAGGTCGGGAGTCGGGGCCTTGTGCGGCCGTCAAATGACAGGCAAGCTGAGTAATTACGATGCGGATAGAAAAAACGCAACGCCTCGCGGTCCCGAACAGCTGGCGTCAGGCGGGGCTCGCCGCTGATTTTGCTTCCTTGATGATCGCCGCAAACCCATCGGGGTCATGAATGGCGATCTCCGAGAGCATCTTCCTGTTCAGCGTGATGCCGGCCTTCGTCAGTCCCTCGATGAGCCGGTTGTAGGCTATTCCGTTCTGGCGGCAAGCTGCGGAGAGCCTTATTATCCAGAGTCCGCGATAATCGCGTTTCTTCTCTTTGCGGTGAATTGTGGCAAGCGTCATCGCGCGGTCTACGGCTTCCGAAGCCTGACGGATCAGCTTGCTGCGAGATCCGCGGAAACCCTTGGCCTGGTCGAGCACTCGTTTCCGTCTACGACGGGAGGCTGGTGCATTTGTGGCTCTCGGCATTGAAAAATCCTCCAAAAATCAAATCAAGGCGCCAATCCGCTTTTCATCCGCAGATGTAAGCGTGGAGCCTTTTCTGAGATTGCGCTTTGCCTTGCGGCTTCTTGCGCTCAAAAGGTGTCTGCGGCCCGCGCCGTGAAAGCGTATTTTTCCCGACGCCGTCTTCTTGAAACGCTTGGCCACGGCTTTTTTTGTCTTCTTCTTAGGCATAACACGATCCGTTCTTAACCGTCAACTTGAAAGCCGTAGCCAGCGGGGCAACTTGCTGGCGACGGGCAATGCCATGAACTCCGGCTTTTTTTTTAAGTTTGGCCGGGAGCCGCATGGCATGCACAACCGGGCCCGCCGGGCGGTCGCGCTCGACAGCCCGGCGGGAAACCGATATGCAAGGATTCGTCTCTTAGAGAACTGCGTCCTTGGCTGCCTTGGCAATCCTGAACTTGAGGACTGTCTTGGCGGGGATTTTGATCGTGGCGCCGGTGGCGGGGTTGCGGCCCATGCGCGCTTTCCTCTTCACCTTAACGAGCTTGCCAAGTCCAGGAATTGTGAACCCGTCCTTTGCTCCCTTGTAAGCCATGCCTACGAGCGCTTCAAGCGCGGTGCCAGCCTGTTTCTTCGTGATCTCGGCCGCCTCGGCCACTCCAGCGATGATCTGACTTTTTGTCTGAGCTTTTGCCATTTTGCGTCTCTCCTTTTGGTTAATAATTGAAACACTACGCATAGCACTGGACAAGAAGAATAACGGGAATTCTGAATTTTGCAATGGAAAAAATCAAAAAAGATGGTTACTGCTTAACTCAGCGGTTTCGCGATGGTGTTGGATGACTACTGCTCCAGCCGCTTGGACTGCGGCATCCAACGAGCGAGCACTTCATCGAGCTTTCCATCCTGCTTCCATTCCATGAGTTGGTCGTTCACGAAGGTCAGCAGTTCTGTGTCCTGCCGCCTCACTCCCCATGCGAGCTTTTCGCTCGTCAGCAGGCGCCAGAGCGGAACGACGTCTGCCTCGTACTGCGAGGCCATCAGCATGATAGTAGGCGCGTCGTAGATGAAAATGTCAATCCTGTTGCCGTTGAAATAGAACATCGCGTCTTCCGGCTTGTCCAGGCTGATCTTTGTCGCGTGCGGGCACCGTGTCTGTACGAACACGTCTCCCGTGGTGCCGTCCTGCACTCCTATGCGCGCGGCGCTGTTCATAATGCTCTCCGGTGAATTGTAGCGCTTTGCGAGGGAGTGGCGCATTAACGCCATCTGGCCGGTGTGGAGGTAGGGATCGCTGAAAGCAATCCTCATAGTCCTCGGGTCGGTGGTTGACATGCCGGACATGATGATATCAACCTTGCCGTCAACGAGAGATGGAATAAGCTGTTCCCATTTGAGCTCCACCCATACGAGCTTCCTTCCGAGCGCCTTTGCCAGCTCGCGGGCGAGATCGGCTTCGACACCGGAGACCTGTCTGTCCTGTCTGAAAATTATGGGAGGATAAGTCGAAGATATGCCCACGCGCAGTGTTTCATCCGTCCGCTGCCCCGGGTCGCTGTTTGTCGCGCATCCGGAGAGTAGCGCGCATGACGAAAGAATAATGCAGATCCGGCTAATAAATGTTTTCATCGAGATCTCCTTGCGTTTCCTGTTCGGTCCAGTGCTCGGAATATTTGCACAAAGCGGCATATTTGTCCATAGGTAACTACTCAGACATGCGGACGTTTCGAGGCAGCAGTCACGTCTGCAGCATAACATAGATGATTCGCTCTTGTCTTCTCCCTTGCGATAAGGCAATATCGGGTTGTGTTATTCGTGAATTGGTTCTGTTAAAAGTTTAATAAAAAAGTATGGGCAACGACAGACAGTGGCCTGTTGATGATTACGGATTACGAGGAGAATCTTTCCAACGTGTCACGCCGAAGCCCGGAGGGCGAAGGCGGATCGTCCACCGAAATGGCCGGAAAACGGGGGCGAACGATATTTTCGTCTCAATCCCCTTATAAAAAGGATGTCAGGAAATCAAAAGTGAAATTCTTTTGACAGAACCCGTGAATTGGAAAGGATGCTGGTATGAATTCGCTGTTCGTTGCAGGCGCCAGCCTGTTGCTGCTGGCCCTCGGATACAGGTTCTATGGCAGGTTGATGTGCCGACTTTGGGACGTGGACCCCGCGCGGCCCACCCCGGCCCAGTCGAAAGCCGATGGCGTGGACTTCGTGCCGGCCAGGCACTGGACCATTCTGTTCGGCCACCATTTTGCTTCCATAGCGGGCGCGGGACCGGTCCTCGGACCTGTTGCCGCATGCCTGGCGTGGGGCTGGGCCGGCGGAGTGTTCTGGATCGTGCTCGGAACGATCTTCTTCGGCGCTGTCCATGACTTCTCGGCGCTCATGGTATCAGTCAGGCAGAACGGAAAGACAATTGCCAACGCCTGCGAGGACACGCTTGGCAGAAGGGGCGGCGTGATCCTCGCCGTTTTCCTGTTCCTCGCGCTTGTCCTCGTCATCGCGGTATTCGCCGCGATCGGCGGGAAGACGATGGCGGCTGAACCGCGGATGGTCATTCCAGCCATCGGCATCATCCCGGTGGCGGTGCTGACGGGTCTGTTCATGCGCCGTTTCCGTGCCGGCCAGCTTCCTGCCACGCTTGCAGGAGTTTTTGCGCTGACCTTTCTCATCATCTGGGGCAGGAGCATGCCGATTGATATGTCGCCGTATTTCGACGATCCGGCCCTTGCGTGGACCGTTTTACTCCTTGCATATGCCTTTATTGCGTCCATCCTGCCGGTGGATTTGCTGCTTCAGCCGCGCGATTACCTTTCGACCTTTCTCATGTTTTTCGGTATCGTGGCCGGCTATGCCGGACTCGTGATCAGCAGGCCCGCAATGCAGGCGCCGGCTTTCATTTCCTTTTCCGGAAAGGCGGGTCCGATGTGGCCGATCATGTTCGTGACGATTGCATGTGGCGCTATCAGCGGCTTCCACTCGATAGTATCATCCGGCACAACGTCCAGGCAGCTTGATACGGAGAAGAACGCGCTCAGGATAGGGTTCGGCGCGATGGTGCTCGAGGCGGTTCTCGCCATCCTGGCCCTTCTCGCGGTTTCCGCGGGCCTCAACTGGAATCCGCAACCCGGCCTCCCCTCCTACCCGGAGCTCATGCGGCACGGCTGGATGATGGCATTTAACGAGGGTTTTGGACGCATCACCTTGCCAGTGCTGGGCGGCTACGGCGCGCTGATCGCAGCCACCATTCTCAACGCGTTCATCATCACGACCCTCGATACCGCGACCAGGGTGACCAGGTACCTTGCTGAGGAGATGACCGGTGTGCGAAGCAAATACCTCTGGACCCTTGCCATCACCCTCGCCGCCCTGTTCCTCTCCCTCGGCGGATATGAGAAAATATGGCCGGTGTTCGGGGCTTCCAACCAGCTTGTAGCGGCGCTGACCCTCCTCGTGGTGAGCGCCTACCTTCTTGCGCGTGGCAAGAGAACTGTCTTCACTATAACGCCGGCCGTCATAATGCTCGCAACCTCCGGAGCTGCCCTGATCATCCAGCTTCGCGGCTGTCTGATGGACGGAAATATCCTGCTTGCTGTCATCGCGGGAATGCTGCTCATTCTAGCCGTCTACATGGCCTGCCTGACGTTTGCTCATTACATTAAGATCAGGGGGAAGGTTCAGAATAGGGGGATGGTGTGAAGGGTCCGGCTTCTCGATTGAACGTATCGGCGTCGCTGGATTCCCGCGCGGTTGAGTTTCCGTCCGGGGCGCTCAATTGGTATGTTGCGCCCGGGGCGTTGGACGAGTTCTCATGCTGGCTGGACATGAATTTCGCCGCGCCCCCGGCTTTGGAAATTGATCCTTCGCGACGCAGCTTTCTGTCCGGCGCCAGGGTGTTCAAGGAGTACGAGGGGTGCCGGGTCTCGGCGCGCGACGGATTGGTTCTCAAGGAATACTGGCCGAGGCGGGGATGGAAGGGTCTCCGTTTCGCCGTTATGCCCTCCCGCGCTTCGCGCGGCTTTCGCCTCGCGCGAAGTCTAGCCAAGCAGGGGATTAGCACCCCGGAGGCAATCGCGTGGGCAGTGAAGCGCCGGTCGGTCTTCAAGCGCGCTTGCTATGCCGTAACGCGTGAACTCACGGAAGCTGTGCCTCTCACCGGCTGGCTTTCGGACCATTTGAACGACACGTCTGCCGGGGCGGATGTCATGGCGGCTTACGGGAGAATGATGGCCATATTTCATGCCGGCGGCTACTCGAATCGCGATTTCAAGCACGAGAACGTGATGTGCGCCGTGAATTCGCCGGCCGACCTTTGGGTCGTGGATCTCGACGGCGTGAGCCCTAAGTTCATGATCACGAGGTGCCGTGCGCGGAAGGATCTGATGAGGGTGGGCCTCTCTCTCGCGGAACTTGGCTGGCGCCGCGATACTGATGCGCAAGCTTTCTTCGCGGGCTACAATGCCGTGGTCCCGGCCAGGCTGCGAAGAAGCAACTTCCCGCAGCCGTGAATTATGGGTGCAGGACAGAAGAGATAAGACCATCAGCGTTCGATGATCCCGCCGCCTACGACAAGTTCTCCGTCGTAAAACACCGCCGACTGTCCCGGCGCCGCAGCCCATTGTGGATTGGCGAAGACAATTTCCGCCCTTTCCGATCCAGCAGCGGTCACTCGAGCGGGCGCCTCGGGCTGCTTGTACCTTATCTTAGCGTTCAACCAGAGTGGTTCATCGGGCCGGTCGAACAGGATCCAGTTGACGCTCTTCAGGGACAGCTTATTCTTGAATAGTTTCTCGCGCGGTCCGGCAATGAGCGTTGACGTAGTGGCGTCAATGTCAAGGACGTAGAGCGGTTCGCCGCGCGCGATCCCGAGTCCTTTTCTCTGGCCGATTGTGTGAAGCGCCACGCCCTTGTGCCGGGCGATAACATTTTCTTCAATGTCCACGATCGGACCTTCCTTGAGGAGCTCAGGATGACGGGATGCGAGGAGGTCGCGGTAGTCGCCGCCGGCCAGGAAGCAGATGTCGCGGCTCTCGGCAGTTTCGCTGAAATCGAGTCCGAAGGATTTTGCTCTTGCGCGAACCTGTTGTTTGGTCATGGCACCCAGCGGGAAGAAAGCGCGCGCGAGCTGGCGCTGCGAGAGGGAGTAGAGAAAATACGATTGATCCTTGCCCGAATCGGCGCCCTTCATTAATAAATGCCTGCCGGTGTTTTGATCGCGGCAGATGCGCGCATAATGGCCGGTCGCAAGCCGGTCCGCGCCCAGCTCAAGTGCCTTGTCCAGCAGTACGCCGAACTTGATTGTCCGATTGCATTCGACGCACGGGTTCGGTGTGGCGCCGTCCAGATATGCCGCGCACAGGTAATCAATAACGTTCTTTTTGAAGGCTTCCGTGCAATCCAGGACCTGGAAGGGAATCCCGAGCTCGGCGGCGATGCGCGCGGTGTCCTCTGCCGCGGCTTCCGCGGGACTTCGGGTTGCCGGCGGCGTGAACACAGGCAGGCGCAGGAACACACCGATTACCTCGTGTCCCTGTGCGGCGAGCATTGCCGCCGCCGTGGAAGAGTCCACGCCGCCGGACATCGCCACAACGATCTTCTCTTTTCGCGCCTTGTTCATCTGGTCAATATTACCCGATGAAGATGAAATCGGCAAGAGGAAGTCATCCGCGAGGAAAGCGCGGTTACAGAAGAGACGCGGATTGAATCAGAATGTGTGTTCGTCCCCTGTAGCCGGCCTCTCGGTGATGCCGGACAGATTGCTTCGCAAGCCCAGCGCACTTCAAAGCATGCTGTCGCTTGCAAAAAAAGTTATACACACCCCGTGAACGGTTAGTGGTGTTTTTCACCATTTTGTCTTGCTTTATCACTCGATTATGCGAAAATGTACTTCAAGAAAAGTTATCTTGTGGTTAGCAATCGTAAATATAGGGGGGTAGGGATGACCGCATTTTTGTCAACTGTAATCGGGGTTCGTAAGTTTCTTCTTTCCTCTCTTGCGTCAGTCGCGATCGTGACTGCGCCATCCGGATCATTTGCTATGGAGGCCGGTGTGCCTGAAGCGCAGGCGGTATACGGCGGACGGATATGGAAAATAAATGCTGTCGAAAAGGGCGGAACCACGAATCAATCCCGCCTTTTTGTTTCCACGGAGAGCGCCAACTCGGTTTTTTACGCGGATGTTGATTTTTCGAAGGTGGCCCCGTTTGATACAAACAATTTCTCGTTCGCCATTGTCCCGGATCTCGATGCCAACGCCGGATTCGGATGCCTCATCGGTTTGGCCTGTCACGAGGCGTCGGGCAGGATATTCTTTTCGTCCGGCAATTCGGTTCTGAGTTGTGGCGTGACGGCGGGAAGTCTCATTACGAACATAACGGATCGCTCGGTTTCCGGCCATCCCGTGAACTTCGCGCAGATAGTTATCGAGGAATCCGTTCTGTTTGCGCTGGGTGCGCCGATGGATGGGACGAACCTGCTCTTTTTCGGTATACTCGATGGCGAAGGCTCGTTCACGGAGGCTGCCGGGTCTCCGCTTTCCCTGGACTTTGCTTCCGAGGTTTTCGCGCCGGCCGTGGCGGTGATTCACCCCGTGAATAACAGTGTCTACGTGCTCGACGGAGCGGGCGCGGGAAACATAAAAAAATCTTCCTCGGCATACGATGCATTTTCGGGCGCAACCACGTTCACCGATATTGTCCTGCCCGCGGCCTTCACCAACTGGAGCGAAACAAAGATGCTCGGTATTGGTCCGGACGGCAGACTGTTTGTAGGCTCCAGCAAATCCGAAAATAAGGTGATCGCGTATTCCGATGACGACGGGAGTAGTTGGACCGAGATCGAGACTGGTGTTGGCGGAACGAGCGGCGGCAATATTTCAACGTTTGGGCAAGCCGCTGATTATGTCGTCTTTTTTGGTGCGGCGGCCAGCGCTAATAAAGGCGCGGCTGGTACTTGGGCGTCTTTCCCTTTGGGTGGAACAATGGAAACGCACGCAAACGACGGGGTGGTTATTGCCGATCCGGTGGGCCAGGGCGTGATCTATATGACCACGGATCAGGGTATAGGGGCAAGCACGAATGTCGGTGTGGACGTTTTTGAAATCAACCAGGGCATAGAGGCGGTGCAGATACAGGATTTTGACATGACCGAGGACAAGGAAGTGGCATGGACGGCATCCAAGTCCGGCATCCGGAGGGCTGTGAATTTCAAGACGTCCCCGCAATGGCTGCAGACCGGCATGTTCCCATGCGGCGACGGATCGCCATATTTTTCCATCGCCGTGGACAGGAGCGTGGAGGATGGAACAACGGTCTATGCCGGGAATGTCCGGCTCTATAAGACAATCGATAATGGCGAGAATTGGAACTGTCTCTGGAGCATTGACGTCAATACGAACGGCTTTGAGAACGGCGGGCATTTTTCGAGCATCAGGACGCATGGCGATTTCGTGGCAGCCGGGTACTATAATGAAGCAGCTTCCAAGGGAGGCCTGCTTATAAGCCATGATGGCGGCACAACATGGAGCCATGTCGTGTTCGATGAAGGCAGGATTAACGTGAACGACCTTATGCTCGTGGAGGAGGACGATGGGGGGCTCGGCGTCTATGCGGCAGTCGCGCTTGATATGGACACGGGAGCGGGAGGCGTTTATCGTGTGGCGTCAGATTTGTCGGTGACTCATGTTCTCGATGCGGAAGTCGGGGTCAGCAGCCTCGCGCGTGGATCAGATGGCGCGATATATGCCTGCGGCCAGTCTGCCGATTACACGATAGCTGTGTATAAAATGGATGAATCGGGCGTGACATTGCTTGCAGACGATGGCCTTCCGGAGGTCGCCTATCAAGTCGGCGCGCGCGGCCCGGTGATGACGACAGGCGAAGATTCCGAGGGTAATGATCTCCCTCTCATTGCCGTCGAAGTGCATCTTTACGCTCTCCCGCACGGAGGTTCCGCGTGGGTTACATCGGACGATATGGCCTATCCGAACGGCACGCAGATCAATGTGCTGTATTGGGACGAGCTGGTGGTGGGTACGGACACCGGTATTTTCGGGCAGGATATCAACGTGGCGCCGGCTTCCGGGGCGGCTGTGTGTGATTTCGACGGTGACGGCAAGTCCGATATCGCCGTGTATCACGAACAAACGGGCTATTGGTATGTGATTCTCTCAAGCTCCGGAGGATTGAGCTATGAGAAGTTCGGCGAGCCGGGGTATGCGCCTGTGCCGGCCGATTATGATGGCGACGGGAAAGCCGATCTCGCGGTTTACCACGAGCAGTCCGGCTACTGGTATGCTATACAGTCGGGGTCCGGTGAGCTGGTGTCCATGAAGTTGGGCGAGCCGGGCTACACGCCCGTGCCGGCCGACTATGATGGCGGTGGCAACGCGAACGTCGCGGTCTACCATGAGGAGACGGGGTACTGGTTCGTCCATTATGGCGAGGCGGAGCCCCTTGGCTACGCCAAGTTCGGCGAACCGGGCTATGCTCCCGTTCAAGCTGATTACGACGGGGATGGTAAAGCGGACCTGGCAGTCTACCATGAGGCGTCCGGTTACTGGTTCATTTTATACTCCGGCAACCTTTCCCTCGGCTACGTCAAGTTCGGCGAGCCGGGCTATGCTCCTGTTCAAGCCGACTATGACGGAGACGGGAAGGCGGACCTGGCAGTCTACCATGAGGCGTCCGGATGGTGGTATATCCTGTATTCGAGCGATCTGTCGCTCGGCTACACCAAGCTCGGCGAGCCGGGCTACGCGCCCGTGCCGGGCGATTACGACGGCGACGGCCGCAGGGATGGGTGGGTTTTCCAAGAGCCGTCAGGCGGGGGGGGCAGTATTCGTTCTG
>CAYWJE010000071.1:0-3801 GCA_964458525.1 uncultured Verrucomicrobiota bacterium | reverse complement strand
GATTTTGATGGTGACGGCAAGACGGATCTGACGGTCTACCAGGAAGCGTCTGGCTGGTGGTTCCATATTCTTTCTGGATCAAGTTCGCTCTCCTATGAAAAACTTGGCGAGCCGGGCTACGCGCCGGTCGGCGGCAGGTGATGGTATTCGTTCCGAAGAGTTGGATGTCTTGTCGCACCGCCGAAAAAAGTGGAAGGGAGCAGGTATGATCGGTCGCTGTTCCAATATGGCGGCGAATGCCTGTGTGGCGTTGCTTGCGGCTGTCGCGCTTTCGCCTGCGCGCGCCGATATCGTCAGCTGGGTGGGCAGCGGCAACTGGAGCGTCGCCGCAAACTGGTCGGGCGGCTCGGCGCCGGGCGCCGCCGATGACGTGATCTTCGACGGGGCGTCCAGCACCAACAACGCGGCAATTGACGCCGCGTTCGGCGGTGAGGTCGCCTCCATCACCATCAGCAACAATTACACCGGCGCGATCACGCAGTGGCGCGACCTCCACGTTGCCGGCAATTTCGACATGTTCGGCGCGACGTGGTGCTACACCAATGCGACCCCGGCCGGACTCGTCATTGACGGCGACATGTACCTGGACTCCCTGGTGCAGTGCCAGTATGCATCCCTGGCAGGAAGCGGAGCCGGCAGGACTTTCACGGTAGGCGGCAATCTGACCGTTGACTCGAACGGGGTCTTCAACGCCGACGGAATCGGGTTCCCGGCTCAACGGGGGCCTGCGCCCGGCTTGTCCACCCCCATGTCGGCATGGGCTTCCGGATCACACGGCGGCTGCGGGGACAACAATGCATTCAACACCTACGGCTCAATTCACGCGCCTGACTCTCTGGGCAGCGGAGGACGCGACGCGCCCGGCGGCGGCGCAATAGGCTTGCTGGTCACGGGTGACGCGCTGATTGACGGAGTGGTGAGCGCGAAAGGCGCTTCTTACGGAGCATACTGGGGAGGTGCGGGCGGCAGCGTGTATATCGCGGCGTCCACTCTTGCCGGCACGGGCGTCGTGTCGGTGATTGGCGGCGTGAACTCGACCTACCAGTATGGCGCGGGCGGCGGCGGACGCATTGCCGTGGCGCTGGCTTCGGGCAATGATTTCGGCAGTGTGAATTACCAGGCGTGGGGCGGTGTGTGCTACTATTTCAGCGCAGCCTCCGGCCGCAATGCGGGCGCCGGCACGCTTTATCTTCAAACGGCCTTGCAGGGCCCGAGCAACGGTGTCCTGATCGTGGACAACAACAGCAGTAATTCCGTTCCGTGGCTATTCGCGCGTGGGGCGCGTCTCAGGGCACCGTGAACGGTGGCGCCGGAACGGTCTACCTGAGGACTGCATCCCAGGATCTAACCAACGGAAAACAAACAGGGTCAACGGTCTGCTCAGGCTTCAGAACGCGACTCTGCGTTCGACAACCGATGACCAGCCGTGGTATCTCAATCTCAGTTCTTCAACCGGCACCCAGGAAGTGAAGCGGGTCATGGTGCGGGACAGCGACGCGTCGTCCGGACAGACAATTTACGCTCAGCCGGTCAGCAGGGACCTCGGCGCCAACACCAACTGGATATTTGTACCATCCAAGGCCACCGTGTTCACATTCCATTGAAGATGCACGGGAACTCAATCCGCAAAGATCGCCGCCATGATTATTTATGATCTCTGATTTTCTCGGGATCACACCTCAAAGATCCCAGATCAAAGATCTGATGGCGTCCTGCAACACGAACAAATGCAGTCTGGGATTTTCAGCCACGGCGGATCTGCCAGAGGCACGATATCCCGGCGTATCTACTGCCGGATCCATGCTGAAATTTTGCTTGTCATTGTCCGATCTTTCGTGACAATACGGCTCCAATATGAATAAGAAAGGGATGTCAAGCTTGAGAATGGAAGAATTGTTCGAGACGAATTTGGCGCATAGATCGCGCACCTCGATGTTGGCGAGACTGGCTCTCGCGGCGGGCGCGGCGTTGCTGAGTCTTCTTATCGCCAGGTTCGTCTACCTCGATGTGCATGTGACATCCGATGAGGATGCTTATATCTTCCAGGCATACACTTTTCTCGAAGGCCGCGTCGCGCGGCCGCTCCCTCCGATTCCCCGCATTTTCGATCACGAGATGATCATCCAGTGCAATGAGATAGGGTGGGCCTCGCGCTACGCGCCCGGTCACTCTCTCTGGCTTGTGCCCGGCGCCTTGCTCGATAATCCTTCCCTGATGATCGCAGTGGCCGCCGCGCTGTCGCTCTGGCTGATGATGTGCTGCGCGACGCTGCTTGGGGCGCCGTGGTGGAGCGCGGCCGCGTTCCTGCTGATCTCGCCATATTTCCTCTTCATGCATGGAACAGTACTAAGCCATACAAGCGCGATGACCGGAACTGCGGCAATGCTGTGGGGCTACCTTCTCTGGGCGCGCGACAGGAGAACGGCGGGCGTGGTCTTCGCCGGCCTCGCGTGGGCGTTCCTGTTCATTAACCGCTCTTACACCGCCGCTCTTCTCGCCGCTCCGATCGGGATTGATGCTCTCCTGGATGCCGCCAGGAACCGCAGGGACGGGCGGGTATGGAGAGGCGTGTTCATTTTCGCGCTGACGGCTTTTGCCGGCCCGCTCCTTTTCATGTTGTATAACTGGCTCGTGACAGGCGACGCGATGGTTTCGACCTACTTGTATTACCGGCCGAACCAGAAGATGGGATTCGGGCCGTGGACGTCCCACTCGCCGAAGGAGGGTCTGGAACATCTCCGGAATAACGTTCGCCTGCTCGACCTCTGGCTACTGGGATTCCGGGGCGGGCTTCCGTTTTTCGTGATCCTGCTGGCGGTCGGCTGGAAGGCGCGCTGGAGCCTCCTTGCCGCGGCGTCCATCCTTGTCATTGTCCTGGGGCATATTCCATTCTGGTACGAGGGCGTGAACACCTGCGGGCCGTTCTACTATTTTGAAACCCTGCCCTATTTCGTCCTGCTGTGGATTCTTGCGGCGGCGCGACTGCAGTCTCTTGCAAGATTCGGAGGCAGGCGGCTGCTCGCCGCGCTGTGCTGGACTGTTCTCGCTGCCAACGCCTGCGCCTTCATGATTATCGAAGGGCGCGCCATTGCGGAGGCTCATGAGCCCTACGCGCGGCTGTATGCCTTGATAGCCTCGGCGCCGCCCCGCTCAGTTGTTGCCGTGGCTGGCGCTGAGTGCGGGTTCGTTGACGGGCATCTGCGCAATCCCCGGGGTGTCAGCGAAGACGTGCTGTCGGTCGGGAGCATCGGGGAGCAGGACCTGATACCCGCCCGCTATTTTTCCGATCGCCGATTCTTTGTGCTTGACGCCAGGGGTCTTCCGCGATTGTATGAGACGAATTTTGATGGTTCAGCATTCCAGTACAGCCTGTTATTCAGCACGACCTTCCGGCAGGTCGGGGTCGATCGGGCGAGTGAGGCGGATGGCGTCTTGTGCCGTTTCTGTTCGCCGGACATGGGTGCGGGCTGGATGTCGTTTGGTCAATACCCGTTCCTGCCGCGCGGTCGCTTCCGGGCGGTCTTTAATATCGCGTTCTCCGGGGTGGAGCAGGGCCGGCCTGTTCGTATTGAAATAGTCACGGATGCAGGCTCAATGACTATCGCGGAACGGATTCTCCACGGTGGCGGATCTGAAACCGAACACGTGCTTGATTTTGAGCTGAGCGATTTCCGCCTGATCGAGCCGCGCGTCTGGTACGGTGACAGCGGTATGGTCGAGTATCGCGGAATGCGGATCGAGGAGCTGCCGCCCCAGAATTCCGATTGAATTTCTGCCCGTGTTGGCTGTTGGGCGTTGATG
>CAYWJE010000070.1:0-14575 GCA_964458525.1 uncultured Verrucomicrobiota bacterium | reverse complement strand
CCGGGAGGTCGGGAGTCGGGATCCCCGTTCTAGACCACCGTTTTCTGCTTTTCCGTAGTGTTCCAGAGTAGTTGCCAATTTTAATTGTAATATCCCTCTTCTCTGCAACTATGAACCGTGAACCGTGAACGGGTACAAAAAAACACACGAAAAACCCGGAAGCGCCTCTTCTGTAGCCGCGTCCGGTGGGCGCGGTCTGGTCCTGTTCTCATAAATTGAATTGCCAATACCTTGACGGCAGACCTCTGTTCTGGCAATATTATCAATATGAGAGGATTTGTGATGTAGACGAAATTTTTGTCTTCTTTCGTGATTTTTCGCGGCGAATATAAAGAAGCTCCGGAAAGTCCCTGGGGTAAGCGCGCACTACAGGAAAACAAATATGGAACTCGATGCGAATCAAAAAGAATTAATCGTGCAATGGGCCGGCGAGGGCAGTTCCCTTTCTGAACTCCAAAAGCGCATCAACGACGAGTTCAAACTGTCGCTGACCTTTATGGACGTCCGCCTGATGATGCTCGATCTTGACGTAAAGATCAAGGATCGCAAGGCGGCATCCGTAAATATTGATCTCAGCAAGGCCCCGCCAACGGCGCCTGATGAGGACGGCCCCGGCGCGCCACAGGAACAGGTCACAATCGAAATTGAAAAGCTCAAGAAGCCCGGCGCGCTCGTCAACGGAACGGTCACGTTCAGCGACGGCGTCACCGCGTCCTGGATGCTCGACCGGACAGGCAGGCTCGGGCTTTCAGGCGTCCCGCCCGAATACAAGCCGAGCGAAAGCGACTTGGCGGATTTTCAGGAGAAACTCAGCCGGCTTCTCCAGTCACGGGGATTCTGAGATACTATGAAGGAACTGCTCAAAAAAGGCTTGATGACCGCTGTGCGCCTGCACGGACGAGGATTCGAAAACATTCGCGTTGAGCAGATTCCAGTGCCCGATCCGAATGATGACCAGGCGCTGGTGCGGGTTGACGCCGCCGGAGTATGCTCCTCGATTCTCAAGCTTGTTGCGCAGGGCAGCGACCACACCTTCATCAACGGATGGGATTTGGAACGCTTCCCGATAACACTTGGAGACGAGGGCTCCGTCACCGTGGTTAAGGCTGGCAGGAACGTCGCTCGGCTCTACCCTGAGGGCGCGCGGTTCGCAACCCAGCCGGCGGTCATGCATCCGCCGCTTTTCCACAAGGAGCGATTCAGGAACGGCGGCGAAGGTATGGAGCGGGTTGCAGTGGGATATTCGCTTCCCGGCCACCTGTCTGACTTTATGCTGGTTACCGAGGAGACTCTCGCGGCCGGATGCCTCGTCCCGATTCCCGCGGATGATGTCCCTTTTTTCGCAGGCGCCCTGTGCGAGCCGCTGTCCTGCGTTATCTCAGCCCAGGAAAGACACATTCACATCAGGCAGGACTCGCCATCCGCCCCGCGCAGACCGGAACTTGGACTGCTCAAGCACGGCGTGGCTTTAATCATCGGCGCGGGGCCGATGGGACGCCTCCATGCCGAGGCCGCGCTGCGCTTCGCGCCCGCGCATCTCATCGTATCCGATATCCTCGATGAACGGCTTACATGGATTCGATCCGTTCTAGCAGACAAGGCCGCCAAAGCCGGAACGCAACTGCACGCCGTATCTTCTGGAGAGACGCTCCAGCTCCTGATGAAGCTGAGCGGCGGCAGGGGCGCGGACGACATCATAGTGGCAGTCGGCGTGGCCAAGGTGCAGGCTGAGGCTCAATACTGGCTGGCCAAGGGGGGCGTCCTCAACCTCTTCGGGGGATTAAAAAAGGGCGAGCACAATATACAGCTCGACACGCTCCGTGTTCATTACGACGAAATCCGGCTATGCGGGTCCAGCGGCGGTGCGCCGTCCGACGTGGCCGAGGCGCTCAGAATGGTTGCAACCGGAGAGATCAATCCGGGCGATTACCTCGATATGGTTGGAAGTCTGGATCAGTTTCCACGCGCGCTGGAACTGGTCAAGAACACTGCCGTTGACGGCAAGATAGTGCTCTATCCTTCGATTCGCCCGATGGAACTCATGCGCGTGAAGAACTGGACGCGCGCGAAAGAGGCCGCCTTCCTGGAAGAGCGCAAGCTTTGACTTGTAGAAAAGGCGTAACGGCTCAGGTTTCGCCACCATATCAAAGACCCGCCGGCCTGCGTAGCAAGAGCAGGCGGGTGGCGGACAATGGTGGCCTACAACACGGAAAGATGTAGGCCAGGATTTTATCCTGGCGCAAAGGGCTCGTATCTACAGCTTGTTCGAGGCGTCTGAGCAATTACGGAAAGCCAACGACATGAAAAACGCAGGTAATTCAGGGACGGCAACTGTCATGGTAACAGGCGGTGCCGGGTATATCGGATCACGGCTCGTGCGGCACCTGCTCAACGCTGGTTCCAGGGTCATCTGCCTTGACTGCCTGCGATTCGGAGCATTCTCGCTCCTGGACATCTGGGACCATCCACGGTTTGACTTCAGACAGGTTGACATCACCGACTTCGGCGCCGTGGACCGGGTTATTGACGACTGCCCCGAATGCCATGCCGTCGTTCACCTTGCGGCGATTGTCGGCGACCCGGCCTGCAAGCTCCATCCCGAGGCCGCCAGGAAGATCAACCTTGACGCCTCCATCCACCTGGCCAAGAAGGCCCGGGACGCCGGCATTCCCCGCTTCGTATTCGCATCCACATGCAGCAATTACGGCAAGATGGCCGATCCGGGCGGATATGTTGACGAATCATCTCCGCTCTCTCCGGTCTCCCTCTACGCGGAGCTCAAGGTCGCCGTCGAGGATTTCCTGCTGAACAAACTTCCCAAGTCGGTCAAGTTCTCTCCCACCTGCCTCCGGTTTGCCACCGTGTATGGCCTGTCGCCCAGGATGCGTTTCGACCTCACCGTGAACGAGTTCACCAAGGAGCTGGCGCTTGGCAGGGAGCTCGTCATTTTCGGCGAGCAGTTCTGGCGCCCTTATTGTTACGTGGGTGATTTCGCACGGGCCATATCCGCGGTTCTTGCCCAGCCCGCCGCCAAGGTGGCATACAATGTTTTCAACGTTGGCGACACTTCCGAGAATTACACGAAGAAGATGATCGCGGACGAGCTCCTCAAGCTCATACCAGAGGGCAGGGTCAGGTACGTTAAGAAAGACGAGGACCCTAGGGATTACCGGGTCAAGTTCGACAAGATCAACAACGAACTCAAATTCAAGATTTCCAAGACCGTTCCAGAGGGAATACACGACATCCTCTCCTGCCTGAAGCTTGGCGTCATTGCCAACCCGGACGACAGCCGCCACTACAACGTCCCCGCGTCTTGAAACTCCGCCTACTGGCCATTGTCATTCAGAAACTCAGTGTCCTCAGACATTTTAACCACAGAGGCTATGCGTCAACTCTGGCGGGTTGGGTTCCACCCCGTCCGGATTAAACCTGGAAAGAGCAGTTGGACAGGATGAACAGGATAAAGAGACTGTAAACCTTCCCTGTACATCATGCCTGCCCGCCGAAGGAGGGCTTGCCTGTCAGAAAAAAATCTACTGCTGAATTCAGGTTAAATTCGGACGGACGGACACGGCTGTCCGTCCCTACCTGTCACCCGGAAGGAGTCTGTTTTGAACCATGCCAATTTTTAACGCTGCGCTACGATATGAATGCCCGCGCACGGGCATTCGTCACCCATACTTTCGTTGTGGCATGAGCGTCCCCGCTCGTGGTTCTTCCCTTCTATTTTCGTAACTACTCAGGACACTGCGGAAAAGCAGAAAACGATGGGGCCCGGTCAACCGATTCGTGACCACGTGAGCGGTAACGTTTTTTCAGGCTGAATCTCTCAACCTCTCTTCTCAAAGGGAGCTCGCGGGATAGACCTTCATTCGTCTGGGCATGATGAACACCGTTTCCCCCACGATCAGCTTCTGTTCCGCATAGCGCTCGCGGCTTAACTCCGCCTCGATGATCTGCCCGTCCGTTTCCGCCTGCAATTCCACGCGCACGATCGGACCTATCGCGTGAATACGCAGGATATCGGCCTTGATCCAGTCGCCTTCGCCTGGCGAGCGGCTGATAACAATATCGTGGGGCCGCGCGTGGACCAGTGTATCCGAAGCCTCTGCGGGAAGAGACTCACCCTGATTGCCGAGCAAAACCTGGCCGTCGCGAATCCGGGTATGAAACAGATTCACGCTTCCGAGAAAGTGATACACAAAGGAATTAGCCGGATGCTCGTAGACCTCATCAGGCGAACCGGTCTGCTCGATCCGCCCCTCGTTCATGACCACCACGTCATCTGCCACCTCGAGCGCCTCATCGACGTCGTGCGTCACAAACACGCTTGTGACGTGAATCTCGTCGTGCAGACGCCGGAGCCAGCGCCTCAGTTCCTTGCGCACCTTGGCGTCCAGCGAGCCGAACGGCTCATCCAGGAGAAGAACCTTCGGCTCGACAGCCAGCGCCCTGGCCAGCGCGACGCGCTGGCGCTGTCCGCCGGAAAGCTGGTTCGGAAGCCGGTCGGCAAGCCAGTCGAGCTGCACCATCTTAAGCAATGCCGTCACCCGGTCAGCAATTTCGCGGCGCGACGGACGCTCCGCGCGGCGCTTGACGCGCAATCCGAAGGCTACATTCTCGAACACGCTCATGTGCCGGAAGAGCGCGTAATGCTGGAACACGAACCCCACATGCCTGTCTCCAGGCCGTGTGCCGTCCGCGCTCGTTCCATCCATGACAATCTCGCCGCTATCGGCATAATCAAGGCCCGCGATGATCCGCAACAGCGTTGTCTTGCCGGAACCCGATGGGCCGAGAAGGGCGACCAGTTTGCCGTCCGGTACCACCAGACTGATATCCTTTAGCGCTCCAAACGTTCCAAAAGTTTTTGAAACATGTCTGACTTCAATGGCCATTTCGTTCTCCCTCAGGAATGATCCGCAGGATTCGCCGCAATCGGCGAGGCTGCTCCGGTTCTCCACTCGATAATCGCCTTGAGCGCCAGCGTGACGACCGCCAGACACGCGAGGAGCGACGCCACGGCGAAGGCCGCAGTGAACTGGTAATCATTGTAAAGAATCTCTATGTGCAGCGGCATGGTGTTCGTCAGGCCGCGTATGTGTCCCGACACCACCGAAACCGCGCCGAACTCACCCATTGCGCGCGCGTTGCACAGGATCACCCCGTAAAGAAGCGCCCACTTAATATTAGGGAGTGTTATCCTGCGAAATATCTGCCAGCCGTTCGCGCCGAGTGTCAAAGCCGAAAGCTCCTCGTCCCTTCCCTGCGCCTGCATCAGTGGGATCAGCTCGCGGGCCACGAAGGGGAAGGTGATGAACATCGTGGCAAGCACGATCCCCGGCGTGGCGAAGATTATCCTTATGTCGTGATCAGCGAGGAACGGGCCGAGGATTCCGCCGGCGCCGAAGAGCAGAACGAACATCAGACCCGCGATGACCGGCGAAACAGCAAAGGGAATGTCAATCAGCGCCATGAGAAGGCTCTTGCCGCGGAAATCGAACTTGGCGATCGCCCATGCAGCGGCGACACCGAACAAGGTGTTAACCGGCAGGGCGAACACAACGACCAGAAGCGTAAGCCGCATGGCCGCCAGGGCATCCGGCTCAACCAGCGCTCTGGCATAGACCCATATCCCCTGCCGAAAAGCGTAGAAGAGCACCAGCGAAAGCGGCATGACAACCACGAGTCCGACGAACAACAATGCCGCTGCCGTGAGCAGGAATCGGACAGGTGCGGGCTCTGTCGCCGTATGGCCCTGCCGGCCTGCGGCCGACCGAGGCTGAAAAGCGATATCCTTCATACTCACCCGCTCCTCCCGCGGCTCCATGCCTGGATGTAATTTATACACACAAGCAGGGCAAACGATGTGACCAGCATCACCACTCCGATGGCGGCAGCGCCCTGATAGTCGAACTGCTCAAGCTTGATGACGATCAGCAGCGGCGCTATCTCGGTCTTCATGGGCATATTGCCCGCTATGAAGTAGACAGACCCGAACTCTCCAAGCCCCCTGGCCAGCGCCAGCGTGAACCCGGAGAGAAGCGAGGGCAGGACGCCGGGAAAGATGACCCTTGAGAAAACCTGGAGGCGTCCGGCGCCCAGGCTTGCAGCCGCCTCTTCCAGCTCTGGCTCCATATCTTCCAGGGCGGGCTGAACGCTTCGGACCACGAACGGCAGACCTACAAGCGTAAGCGCAAGGACTATGCCCGCCGGGGTATAGGAAATCTGAACGCCAAACCGGTCAAGAAACCCGCCTATCCACCCCGTATGGGCATAGAGAGTGGTGAGCGCTATACCTGAAACAGCAGTGGGCAGGGCGAAGGGAATGTCCACAAGAGCGTCAATAATCCGCCTGCCCGGAAAAGAATAGCGCACCAGCACCCACGCCGTGATGAACCCGAACACCGCGTTGATGAGCGCCGCGAATAAGGCCGCTCCGAAGCTAAGCCTGTAGGCGGCCAGCACCCTGCTATCAAGCAGCGCTTTCTGGAGGAAGTCATCCCAGCTCATCCTGCCGGCAAGCAGGAAAAGGGCGGCAAGCGGGATCATGACCAGCAGGCTCGTATAGAGGACTGTGAAGCCCATGGAGAGGCCGAACCCGGGCAGAACTCTTCTCGCTTGACTTCGTTTAGCCATATAGATCCAGGGCGCGGAGATGAGCCGGCAACCCGGCATTACCTCCCGGAACGCGGCTGGTAAATGCGGTCGAACTCTCCGCCATCCGCGAAATGAACCTTGTTCGCCCTGGCCCAGCCCCCGAAAACGTCCATGATGGTGAACATCTCGATCCGTGGATACTGTGCGGCGTATTTAGCGAACACCGTCGGCGAACTCGGGCGGTAGTAGTTCCTGCCGGCGATGTTCTGCCCTTCGTCCGAATAGAGGTATTCAAGATAAGCCTGCGCCACTTCGCGTGTCTTCTTCCTGTCCGCATTGCCGTCCACCAGGGCGACAACCGTCTCGGCCAGAATGCTCACCTCCGGCACCGCCATCTCGACCCCCGCCGTGTCAAGCTCTCTGCTGCAGAGCAGAATTTCATTCTCCCAGTTGATTAGAACATCGCCTATACGGCGCTGCACAAAAGTATTCGTTGCCGCTCGCGCCGCAAGGTCGAGGACGGGGACATTGCCGTAGACCTTCCTGACGAATTCGCGCGCCTTCTCATTTGCCGCAGCGACCTCTTCGGCGTGTTCGGTTGACGAGAGTTTCATTATGTAATCCTCGCCGAGCTCGCGACGCAGAACATAGCCCCAGATCGCCAGGTAGTTCCAGCGCCCCGCACCGGATGTCTTGGGATTGGGTGTTATCACCTGCACGTCATCACGCGCGAGATCCTGCCATGACCTGATGTTCTTCGGGTTGCCCTTCCGCACAAGAAAGACAAGGGTGGACGTATAAGGCGCGCTGTTGTTGGGCAGTCTTTGCTGCCAGTCTTCAGGCAGCAGCTTCGAATGCGCGGCTATTGCGTCAATATCCGCAGCCAAGGCAAGGGTCACTACATCGGCATCAAGTCCGGCAATGACGGCGCGGGACTGGCTTCCCGAGCCCCCGTGCGACTGGCGTATACGGACCGCCTGGCTGGTCTTCTCCTTCCAGTGTTTCGCGAAGGCCTCGTTGTATTCGCGGTAGAGCTCGCGAGTGGGATCATACGATGCGTTCAACAAATCCACAGACTGCGCGCAGGCCATGCCCGCCGCAAGCCAGGCAGCCAGCGCAACATTTATCCCGCATACGAACCTCATCATCTTTCTCATCCCAGCCCACCCCCTTTTCTGTATTGCCATACGTGACGGCGATCAATCAAGCAAATGTCATCGTTCTTTGCAAGGAACAAACGCGGGCAGGCAACCCAAGAATGCCGCCATGCTCCGCCACCCTGCCCGTCTATGGCGAGGGCGGATCTACGATATGGCGGCCTACAGCTCAAAATTCTGCAGGCCAGGATATTGTCCTGACAATCTTCCTGTTATTCTTCATGGTTCGCACACAATGAAGCACTAACACGCCATAACCTCATTCCTTCCTCATCTCCCTTGCCGCTCTCTGGCAACAGCCGCTGCTTCACTGTACGGATGCTTTTCGAGAAGCGTCTTGAGAGCATCATCGGCCTTCGCCTGATCGCCCAGCGCGCCATAAATCTCCGCCAGTTTCAAAAGCAGTTTTGCGCGGTCCGGTTCGTCAGTTCCAAGAGAGCTGCCAAGTCGCCTGCAACGGGCCAGGGCGAACGGATACTCGAGACGAACGATGTGCACATCCACCATCGGCAATCCCGTTTCCGCAGACATTCTCGAAAGCGGCGTTCCCCACTCCACCGCGGAGATTAATTCTGCCGCTTCATCCGGGCGCCCTTCCGAAAGGCTGTGTCGCGCCCTCTCTATCGCCGCGCGACGGCGCACAGCCTCGATTCGCGGCTGTTGTCCTTCCGTATTGCCCGCCGTGAGAAACACAATCCTGGCGCGTTCCGGGAGCCCCATTGCCAGCAGCGCATCGCCTTGCAACAACAGCTTGAGCCTCTGCTCATCCGCATCGAGCTCATTCATGCCTATCACCTGGAGCAGCGCCCGGGCGTCCTCCGACCTGTCCATGCAATGCACGAGCAACTCTGCAAGGCGCAGCCGCGCCTTCTCCCTGAGAGCCGAATCAGCCGCCTCGCTCTCCGACACCCAGCGGAAGACAGCCTCGGCCAGATCATATTCACGCTCGGAGTAGTGTTTAAAATGAAATCCAAGCTTGAAGAGCAGCGGCATATTGGCGCCCGTCAATTCGCCGCGCCGCTTCCAGAGCGCTCTTCCAAGCCTGGACAGCCATGCCTTATCGTCAAGATCCCACGCGATAGTCGTCATGTTGACGAGGTCAGCGAAAGGCACGATGTCGAGATCCAGGTTCATCAGCCTGTCCCGTCGCTTATCGAACGCCGCGCCCTGCCACTCATCAACGGCAGACCATACGGGATGAACCTTCACGGATTGCGTTACCTCGCAGGAAACGGCTGCGTTGGAATGGACAATGAGTTTTACGGAGCGCATACCAGGCGCGGGGAACACGTGGACTACCCTCACACCCTCGCCGGTTGATCCATCATCAAATACCCAGTGGCACGAGGCGGTCTCTCCCGGCGGAAGCACCGCGCGAAACTCGGTCTCCACGAGAGCATTACCCTCGATGATCGCATGCCCCAAGTTGCGCCATTGAAGGAAAAAAGGGGACGACCCAGTGGGAGACGCCGCAATCGAATCAACCGTGAAGCGAGCGGGCGTCGCAAAGACGCCAGTTGGCATCACATCGAATTTTCCATCCGGTGGACGCCATGCGACCACGGCAACCACTCGCCCCTGCCTGTGAACATGAAAATATTCCATCCTGTGCAGCCCGGCGGCAAGCGACACCGTGCCGCACTTCTCCCCCCTGATGCCTTCCCACTCCTCGTGCCAGCCCGGCCACTCCGCTGCCAGTTCGCCATTGATGAGCAGGAAGGAAGCATCGCGAGAGACGGTAGCGACAAGGTATTCTCCTTCCACCGGGGCATTGAAGAAACCGCTATAATGCGCGATAAAATCGCGCGGTTCCCCATGGTGATGAACGCCGGAGTAAATCCTCGAAACCAGGCTCCTGCCGAGCGGAGTTCCGGCCTCATGCCACAACGCCAGGACATCACGCAATGAATCCGCCGGACCTTCCGGACGGCGCCTGGTCTCCAGAACCAGCCCGGCGGTGGGCGTCCAGGACAGCGACGGGGTATTATTTTCACCGGCAACGAGCAGGAGGTTCGTATGCCCGCCGCTTGAATCGAACAGGAGTTTTGTCGGCTCGCCTGGCGCCGACCAGAGAACGGAACGCCCCAACTCCGCCCCATCAGGATTGAAAACACGGATAACCGGATCCCGTCCGGCGGCTTCGGGAATGCACACTTCAACGTATCCGACCGCTGCAGGCCACGACGAATCGGTTGTCCTGGCGATGTTAAATCGCCATTCTACGGGAAAGGCATTCGATGTCGAGAGAAGAAGCGCCGCGGCAACCGCGGCGTGCATTGGGAGATTATTCAGCATGGCCACCAAGTCACACCTACAGCAGGCTCACAGAGACTGCTGTACTGATGAACAAGTACAGCAGGCTTTAACTCTCGGGCGCGCCTCCGGCAGGACACCGGGGTCACATCCCTATGGGTGTATAACCGCGCCCGCCCCACTGCAGGCCGTTCTGGATGACCGTGCCGCCCACCGTGCTGATGTACCAGAGCCCGTCGTAATAAGCCGTGAGATCCGCAGCGCCGTCGCCGTTGTAATCGCCTAACAGCGGCGTAAAGCCATATCCGCCCCAGGGCATGGCCCAAGCAAGTAGGCCTTCAGTCAGGCTGTTGACAAACCACCAGCCAAGCGAGGTGTAGTAGACCGCCAGATCAGCCAGACCGTCGCCGTCGCAATCACCCACCAGCGGCGCGAATCCGGCTCCGCCCCAAGGATAGCCCCAGACGATGAGTATGCCCTCGGTGGTGATGATGTACCACTCGCCGGTTGACTCGTTATACGCGGCCAGATCTGCGACCCCGTTCCCGCTGAAGTCGCCGGCGAGCGGAACATAGCCCGCTCCGCCCCAGGAATAATCCCAAAGAATAATTGTGCCGTCAGGCGACATGACATACCACCTGCCGGTATCCATGTTATAGACCGCGAAATCCTGACGCCCATCGCCGTCGAAATCCCCGCGGACGGGCCTGTACTCTTCGCCGCCGAATTTTCCAACAACAAGGATGACATAGCTTTCCAACGGTTTGGAATACCACGAACCGCTCGACGCCCTATAGACGCCCAGCTCGGTCATCCCGTCCCCATCATAATCGCCGGGCGCCGGAGTATAACTTGAGCCGCCGAATCGCTCGGACCAGCTCTGCCCATCCATATTCAGGACATACCACATCCCGGCGCTCTCATGATACACCACGAGTTCAGCCACGTCATCTCCGCTAAAATCAAGCGGCTTGGTTTCCTCGACGAAAACCTCTACGACAATCCTGCGCGGGGAATTGATTGCCTCCATGCCGGTTCCTTCGTCAATGCCGCTGACCACGATTTGGGCAGTGTGCGATCCCGGAGCAAGGGCGGCGGTGTTATAGGAGACGGTTATCGTATCGACGGAGCCGGGAACGTTTGTCACGGAATCAGGGCTAACGCTAAGCCAGTCAGCATCAAGAGCAACGGAATAGCTCAACACGCTAAGCGGTGCGTTGCAACCGTTGTACACATTAAAAGTGCGGGGATCCACCGACCCGCCCTTGCGAATGGTGTTAGTGAACCCGAACCCGTCGTCGCTCGCAAGGACCGCCACCGGCTTAACATCCATGGTCACCGTTACGGTCTGCGGGGAATCCACAGCGTCAAGCCCGTAGGACACATCCCTTCCCGTGAGGGTTATAGTGGCATTATAAATGCCCACATCAAGCCCCGTGGTGCTGTACCTCACCGACACCGTGTAGCGCTCTCCCGTACTGGTGCCTGATGTGATGCTGGTCATCAGCCACGCGGCATCGTCCGAAATGCTGAAGTCCATCGGGTAGAACCCCGTGCCGTTCCACACGTCGAAACGCTGGGTTGATGCATCGTAGGCCTGCATAACCGAATTGGTGAGCACGGTCTTGTTAATGCACAGCTGCGGACGCGGGTTGACGGTCATCGTGACCTCCACCACCTGCGGCGAACCCATCGTCGGCTCGCCGGATACCGAATTGGTGGCGGTGAACGTTATCTTGCCCGTGTAGCTCGTTACCGACAGGTGCGTGGTGAGAGAAGTCGTGTCGTATGAGACCGTCAGGTTAGTCGAGGCATTCGTGGTGATGGTTCCGCTACCCGTGCTTACACTCAACCACGGAACGTCAATCGCAACCTGGAATCCAAGCGAAGCGCTGTTTCCGACGTTTCCGACTTCCACGACGTCCGTGTTCGTGAACGTCTGTCCCGACATAATGGTGTGGGATAGGAAGCCCGGACTGACGGTCAGCATCGGGCGGGCGCTCCCCTCGCCCTTCAGGTTGATGACATAGACAGGCTGCTCGGGGGAATCATTGGCAATGTTCAACGAAGCACTGTATACGCTGATCGCGCTCGGACTGAAGATCACACTGAAGTTAGCAACTTCCCCTGTTCCCAGCGAGCTTGGTATACCTGCAACGGAAAACGCCCCCTTGCCGGATCCGTTGGTTGTCCATCCCGTTATGTTGAGCGATTCCGCTCCGCTGTTAGTGATGGAGAAGGTGTTCGTGAGCACGATGCTCCAGGGAATCGCGCCAAAATCCGTGCCTTTTGCCGCAGAAACATCCTCACCGCTCTCGATTGCCGCGCCGTTTGTGCCAAGCACGCTTACAATTGCCCGCGTGTGGGTGAAGGCGTTTGACCTGATAGATTCCCCGCGACTGGTCGAAAACACGCGAACATCGCCAAGTCCCAAATTATTCGTTGTCGCCTCGCCCGCCACGACAACAACCTGGGTAATTGACTGGGACTCTATTGAAGCCGCACTCGCGCCGCAAAGGGTGACATTCGTGATATCGGATCCATCGCCGAGACCGGTTCCGGAAATCGCAACCTGGTACCCGCCGGTCCACGAACCGCTCTCAATGCTAACGCCTGACCCCGCACCGCGCGAGGGATACCTGAGAACGTTCGTCATGGCATTGCCAGCACCGTTCTGCCCGCCGATAAGATATAAAACATCCTCGAGATTCCCGGCGGCGGGATAAACGCAGGCTGTTGGCAACGACGCATCTGTCGTCCATTCAGAACCGTCGAACTTGAACACATCAGTCGAAAGGACGGCTCCGTTGAATCCGCCTATTGCATAAAGCTCGCCGTTAAATTCCGCCGCCGCCATTCCACACCACGCGGCAGGCAAACCATTCACCTCAGTCCAACTTGTTCCATCAAAAGAATAAACATTGGTCTGCTGCGAAGTCGAATCTGCAAAATCATCAAGTCCGCCAATGATATACAAATAGCCTCCGAAAACAGCCGAAGCAGAATCAAAACGCGCATCAGGCAATCCGTCAATCGCGGACCATGCAGCACCATCATAGCTATATGCGTTCGTCAAAACCGAGTCGGTATCGTCAAGACCTCCCGCCACGACAAACCAGAGATTGCTTAAAGTATCTCCGCCCATAGCCCTGACCGCTCCAGGCAGCCCGGCTTCGAATTCCGTCCAGGTTGAGCCATCGAAAATATACAGGTTTGTCTGGGGCAAATCCGGCACATTTTCGTCGGTACCGCCCGCCACGCACAAGGTATTGCTCCACAAACCTCCCACCATGCGGGAGCGCGGCGCGGGAAGGCCCTCGACCTCTTCCCATGCAGAACCATCGAAACGGTAGGCGTTTGTGTACGCGGAAGTTGTTTCATCGCCTCCGCCAACAGCATACAGGTATCCATCAAGCACTCCGGAAATGTGGCCATATCGCGGCGCAGGAAGTCCGGCGACACCTTCCCAGGCTGACCAGTCCATCTCGCCTATCTCGCCCGCTGCAACAATGCCGACGAAAACGGACAACATTAAACACAGCATCAAGTTGAATGAAAGCCTTTTTTTCATGACGGCTCCAATCATTACCGACAAACACAATCCGCCCCGGAAAGAACACCCTACGCAGCAATCCGGAACCTGTGCAATACCATACCAATTCTTATGTCAACATCATATCGCAAAAACGACGGAGGTCAAGAGAAAAATGCTATAACCGGCGCGGCCTCGAAACGGCGGCGCCCTCGGGGCCAAGTTCGCTTCTTTTAAGGGACAACGAATCGAGAACGACATCGGCTGTTTTGAAATGGCATTTGGCGGTTTTCAGCAGGACCATCGGCCCGTGTTTCCGGACCATCTCGCGCCCGGTTTCCACCACCTTGGCCGATGCCCCTTTTGCAAGTGAAATCCCGTATTCGCTGCTCAGTTTCTCAAGGCCAAGCAGGAAAAATGACCTGGCGAGAATGGAAGCGGCCGCAACCGCGATGTCCGATTCCGCTTTGTGCCTCTGAACAAGTTCGATGCTTCTACCCTTGCTCATGAGCGCCCGCTCGATAAGCTCCTTGGCCCCGAACTGGTCGGAAATGGCGCGTGGACAGGACGGCACTTTCTCAAGCAGGTTTTCTATGGCACGCGCGTGCGCCCAAGCAAGCATCTTGTTGACGTTCCGGATCTTGGAATACATCCTGTTGTACGCCGCAGGTCCGATCACCACCGACCCGAACCGTCCCTGGCTCAGCTTCTGAATATCCTTCGCGAGCTGGAGCGCCTTCTTGTCGCTGGTTATGTTCTTGCTGTCCTTCACGCCCATGGCCGCAAATTTTCTAGCCAGGTCGTCATCGGTGTAGACGCTGACGATGGTAAGCGGTCCGAAGAAATCGCCTTTGCCGCTCTCGTCAATGCCCATATGCGGCGCATAGACGTCCGGCGTGACGATCTCCTCGTAGCCCAGCGTCACCCTCTTCAGAACGCTCGGCTCCAGAACGAAAATCACGAACTGCTCCGCGCCCCTGCCCTGGACGAGACACTTCCCGCTCTTGTAGAGCACGATCTTGCAGTCGTT
>CAYWJE010000069.1:0-14691 GCA_964458525.1 uncultured Verrucomicrobiota bacterium | reverse complement strand
CTTCACTAACGCGGCTTTACACCAAAACGAATTTCAAATACATTTGGCTAGGATTTGGGAGGGGCGGCATTCTGCCGACCGTCTTGTTTCCGACTTTTTCAGAAGAATCAACTTTCAACATATCGTTTGGCTTGAGCGTTTGGGTATCATTGATTGAGAAGAGGCGGCAGAGCGGCTGAGGGTGTTGAGAGCTCTCAAGTGGAGCAGCTGCAAGTATTACGCGGGCACTAATATGCCTCTGGAATATACTGGGGACATTTCTTTTCTGCGAAGATGGGCTGGAAACGCGCGAATCGCTGCAGGCCGTTTTCGAGCGGCACTGTTGTCCAGCCGATTCCGATCAGCGGCATGGCATAGCGGACAAAATCATCGGTGACGTCGGTCTTGCTGTTGCTCAGCCAATGCTCCGGGAAGGGGCGTTCGCTGTTTGCCACGGCGGCGAGAGGAACCTTGTCGTAGAAGGCGGTGTATTCTCTGCCGGGCTTGCGCAGGATGGTGGACATCCAGCCGCCGCCATCCTTCAGCGCCGTCTCGACTGCGCGGAAGCCGAGCTGGTAAGCCTCGTCGAGGTCAATGGTTGAAGCATAGACCATTGAGGACCGCTGATCTGTCCCGTGGGACTGGCCCCGCGCGAAGCCGCGAGTGGCGAGTCCCTTCTTGTTGAGAAAGTTCACAAGCTCCTGCTGGGCTGTGGAACGGCAGGCTCCGAACTCGACGTGTCCAAAGCTGTCGTGCGCCGCACCTATATCGCCCACATCAAAACCCTCACTGAGCGCCACGATGCACCGGCCACGCTCTTTCAGCATGTCGTTGATCCTGTCGGCGATCTGCTCCATGGCGAGCCTTGATTCCGGCATGACGATCAGGAGCGGCATCTCGCGACGCGGATCGGCCAATCGCGCGGCGGCTGTTATGAAGCCCATCTTGCGGCCCATGATCTGTGTCACCAGCACGGGGTCGGCTGGACACGATCCGGCATTTTCCTCGTTCGCGTTCTGGATGCAGATTGCCCAGTAGCGCGCGGCTGATCCGTAGCCCGGGGTGTGGTCGATCAGCTTGAATTCCGGATCTCCGATATCGTTGTCAATGGTCTTTGGAATGCCGGTGGCGGCGAGGTCCAGTCCCTTCGCGGCGGCTATGACGCTGATTTTGTTCGCCGTATCCATCGAATCGTTGCCGCCGATGTAGAAGAAATAAGCGATGTCGTGGGCTTTCATCACCTCGATAAGCCTGGCGAAGTCGCGTTCCTGGTGAGCCTTCAGCTTGTAGCGGCAGGTTCCGATGGCACCGGCTGCCGGCGTTGTTTCGAGAAGTCTTATCTCGCGCGGGTCCTGGGCAGAGAGGTCGAGCAGCTCCTCCTTGAGCACTCCCTCGATCCCTTGTCGCCCGCCATAGATTCTTCCGAATTCGGACGGATGGGACATGCAGGCATCTATCACGCCGCGCAGGGAATTGTTGATGACGGGCGAAGGCCCGCCCGACTGTGCCACTATGACGTTTTTTGGCATTGCATGCCCGATTGTTTTGTTTAGACTTATGGACTGGATGTTGGGATATTGTAGTTGGATCGACATCGAAATCAAACCCTTTGTGAGTGGCCGGTTCTTTCTTCTATCGGACGGAACCCGGGCGCGGTGCGCGGATTTTCTCATGGACTGACGGAGGCGAACTTATGACAGCTCAAACAACGCCGGAGGCTCGGTTTCCCGAGACGGCAGATATAGAGACTTCGTCGAACGACTATGCTTCTCGATTTGGCGGCGCAACGGGGGAGTGGATGCTGGGCGTACAGGAGAAAATCGCCCTGGCGAAGCTTAAGTCTGCCGGCGTGTCCACCATTCTCGACGTGGGCGGCGGGCACGGACAGCTCGCTGTGCCGCTCTGCCGCGCCGGCTTCGATGTGACGGTGCTCGGGAGCGACGAGTCGTGCCGCACGAGGATTGATGATCTGGTTGGGAGCGGACGCTGCCGGTTCGTTGTCGGCAACGTCATCGAGCTTCCCTTTGATGACGGCAGTTTCGACGCGGCCATCAGCTTCCGCCTGTTGACCCACTGCTCGCGCTGGCCGGAACTTGTCAAGGAACTTTGCAGGGTGGCTCGAAAATCAGTCGTGGTGGACTATCCCACCAGCGAGAGCCTCAACGTGATCGCGCCAGCGCTGTTCGGCGCAAAGAAGCGGTTGGAAGGCAACACGCGGACGTGGAGGCTTTTCAAGCATGCGGAAGTCATCGAGGAGTTCGCGCGGCATGGATTTGAATCAAGGAGCAGGACGGGCCAGTTCTTCCTGCCCATGGTGCTGCACCGAGCGTTAAAAATTGCGCCGCTTTCCGCCGGCCTGGAGGGCGTGTGCCGGGCGCTGGGCCTTTCGCGCCTGTGGGGCTCGCCGGTGATTATCGGGATGGCGCGCAGGGAACAGACGAAGCCGGGTTGAAAAAGAGATAAAAACGATGAGAAAGACCGCGATCTCCTTTATTGCGACCATCCTGCTGTGGATGGTGTTTTCCTGGCCGCTTCCGAAATATCTCTTCTCCGGCGTTCCATCCGTTGCCCACCCGTCGTCGGTTGACGTGCAGGTGATGACGGCGGGCGACCACCTCCAGTTCATGTATCACTGCCGACTCGTCGGCGATATGCTGGCCGGGGTTGTGCCGTGGTTTCACAATCTATATGAGTTCAACACGGGCGAAGACGCTGAGCGCTACCAGGTGGAACCCTACTACGTTCCGTTTTCGCTCATCTATGCGCTTGGCGATTGGATGGGCGGGGCGGCATTCGGCTGGAACCTGACCGGATTCCTGTCCCTTTGGCTGACCTTCCTGTTCACCTGGCTGCTCGCGGCCAGGTATGCCTCGTCCGACTGGATCGCCTGCTGCGCGGCGGCTGTTTCCATAGCGCTGCCGTACCGCTGGATTGCGTTGCTCGGCGGCAGCCCCACGGGCTTCGCCATGATGTGGGCGCCCATGGCGCTGCTCGGGGTTGACATTGCGGTGCGCGATGAGCAAATGCGGGGCGGGGTTCTCGCCGGCTTGGCGATTCTTTTCGCCTCGTGGACCGATTTGCACGTCTTCTTCTTCACCGCGCTTGCCCTGCCGCCGTGGTGTGCCGTGGCTCTGCTTCGTCGCGGGGCTCCCGGCAAGCCGTGGCCGGCTGCTGCGCGCGGTGTGTTTTTAGCGCTCCTGCCGGCAGTCGCGCTGGCAGTCGCGGCGGTGCTTTCACCGCACCTGATGCAGTGGCTGACCTCGCTCAAGACGGGGCTTGCCCCGGCGGCCGACATGGTAGCCAGGCGGACGTTAGCTGAAGTGCGGCTCTATTCGCCGGGCTGGCAGGGCCTGTTCACATGGCACGCGCTCAGGAGGTGGGGGGAAATCTACGCCGGGTTTTTGACCCAGGCGATTCTGCTGGCAGGCGTTCTCGCACTTGCGGCCTCGACGGTTCGCGACTGGCGGAAGAACTGGCGAATGTTCATTATCTTCCTGGCGCTGCTGCTGGGTATTACGGGCATAGTCTTTCTGGCGCTCGGGACGAACGGGCCTTCGGACGCCCTGTTCCTTCGCGCATGCCGCAAGCTGATCCCGCCGTACGGGATGATCCGGCAGACCTCGAAGATATACTGTATGATGCCCTCGTTTCTTTCCGTCCTGCTGGCATTGAGCCTGTCGGCGCTGACGGGTCTTCTCCGCGCTGGCGCATTCCGAGCAATCGCGCCGCTGCTTTGCACGGTCGCGGTGGTGGTTGAATACGGGGTGCGAATTCATCCGCATATCTGCCTGCTTCAAGAAAAACAGGGCGCATACGAGGCGGTTGCCGCGCGGGCGGATGAAGAGGGGACATCAGCGCGCGCGCTGGTTGTTCCACTCTGGCCTGGCGACTCGCACTATGCTTCGGTCTACCAGCATTACGCGATCGTCCACCGCGTGCGGATGCTCAACGGCTACACGCCTTTCGTTAAACGTGACTATTTCGACAACGTCTTCCGCCGGTTCGAGAGCGTGAACCTGGGGTATCTGTCGGACGAGCAGGCGGACGCGCTTCTTGATATGGGTGTGGGGGCCGTGATCGTTCACGAGGATCTGTTCCCGGAGAAGGTCAGCCCGTTCCCCGTGACCTTCACCCTCAGACAGCTCATGAACAATCCGCGTCTTTCGCTGTTGGAGCAGGACGGGTGCGTGTGGGCGTTCGAGATCCTTTCCGGACCGGTCGAGAAGACGGATCTGGCTGACTGGCGGATTTTCGGGTCGGCGCGCAGGTGGGAGGCGGAATCCTGCCGCAGCGTTAACGCGGTGGCGCGTCAGGATCCCGCGGCGCTTGGCGGAGCTTTTGCAAGGCTCGAGGAGCGGGGCGCGCGCATCTCATCAGGGGTGGAGGATTTTGGCGGGGCGGACGACATGAAGTGGATGGTCCGGGTGCGCGGCGAAGGCGCGCTTGCCGCCGAACAGGCACGCGGCGAAAGCATAGCGGCGCCGATTGATGTTCCTGTTCGATCCAAGGACTGGACCTGGCTGACTATCCCGGTGAATAATTATGAAACCTATGAACCGCGCTTTCTTTCTATGGAATTGACGGAGGGAGTCCTGGAAGTTGACACGATCCTTCTCGCTGCCGGGGATTGGGACTCGCCGGAGCCCGGCCACGCGCTGAGGGTTCCGGCACCCGCTTTCTTCCATGCGGGCTACATCAAAAGGGCGCGCAACAGCGTGACGCTTGAAAAAGACCGCCACGCCAATGTATTCGTATTCTATGGTCCGAAGCTGCCGCTGGAAAAGGGCATCTACGAAGTCGAGCTTGTTTTTCGGACGGATGCGCCCGCAGGAACGCCGCTTGGGTGGTTCAATGTGAGACGCAGGGCGGACGAGCCGGAGCGGCGCAACGAGGTCATATCCGGCGCACGCGCCGTCGTGACGCTGAACCACCCGGAAAACCTTATCGTCAACGTGGAATTCGTGCTGTTCAGAAACGCGGATGTGGAAATTGACGAGGTGATCTTCCGCAGGCTGGAGTAGGGTGCCAGTGGTCTCCGGCATGACTGATGGAAAGACCGTGAACATGCATTGTACAACCGATTTGCTATCACCTGCCCCAACCGGCAAAGAAGGAGAACCGAATGAGTCGACGCCAATTCCTGACAACCCTGCATGTCATGCCACTTATCCCCGGTCATGAGGCCGAGCTTGCCGCCGATGCGGCGGCGCTGCTTGAATCCGGGGTCTGTGCCGATATCGCCTGCATCATGACGCTGGTTCCCGAGGGCGATCCGCCCGAGGACAAGTCGCGAATTCTGGGCGAACGATTCCTGGACTTTCGCCGGGCGTTCAGGGGCGACATCGCACGAGTCGGCATCCTCGTCCAGGCTACGATCGGGCATGGCTGGACGCCCGACGAACCTTCGCCTTACGTGAGAATTGTCCCCCCCGATGGAAATCAGCGCTATCAGATGTGCCCGCTTGATCCGGCATTCCAGGACTATGTTCGCAAGGCGTTTCGACATCTCGCCGCGCTGCATCCGGCCTTCTTTATGATAGACGATGACTTCCGGTTTCTGACCGGCCGCAACGGATGTTTCTGCCCGCTGCACCTGAACGAAATCGGCAGTCGCCTCGGGCAGACATTTACCCGCGAAACCCTGCTTGAAAGGTTGCGCAAGGATACCGACGCCGCGCGGGCGTACGACGAGCTTCTGCTCGACTCCCTGGTGCGGCTGGCGGGCATGATTCGCGAAGCAATAGATGAGACCGACCCGGCCATTCCCGGAAGTTTCTGCACCTGCTACGGCGATATCCGCCACGCCGAACCGCTGGCGCGGCGCCTGGCCGGCGCGGGGAATCCCTGCGTCATTCGCATCAACAACGCCCGCTATCTCAGCGCCGAGATGCGTTCCTTTCCGGTGCGGATGTATCAGGGCGCGGCACAGATCGCGGGGCTGAATCCCGATGTGACGATTCTGGCGGAGACGGACACTTGTCCTCACAACCGCTACAGCACCGGGGCGCATCTGATGCACTCGCATTACACCGGCTCGATTCTAGAGGGCTGCCACGGCGCCAAACACTGGCTCACACGAACTGGCAGCCGCAGCGGCGCCCGCCAACCTGCCTCCGGCATTGCTTACCGCGCCATCCTCGCGAAACATCACGGCTTCTATGAAACTCTCTTCAAGGCTGTCCGGGAGAGCGCGTCCACAGGCTATATCGCCGCCGCTCTGCCCTCCGAGCCGGCGTTTAATCACGCGCCGGATTCCGGGGACAAGGGAGGATCGAATAAGACCTGGAGCGCAGTCATGGGTGTGCTCGGGCTGCCGTGCAACTATGCCCGCATGCCCGACCTGCCCGCGATGATGACCGGCGAAGACGTTGAGATCTTCACTGACCATGACCTGCAACGTCTGGCAAAAAACGGGCTGATGCTTGACGGACCTGCCGCGGAAGCTTTTTGCCGACGCGGCTTAGCTGACAAGATCGGCGTGCGGGCTGAACCGTGGAGCGGGCCGGGCGTCTCATCCGAGCGGTGGGGCACGATCATTCTGCCGCGAGACCTGCGTTATTCCCGGCTCGAACCGCTCAGCTCCCGGACGCGGATCCACTCGATGCTGCTGCACCGCAAATCCGGCGTCAGCGACGACCTCGCGGAACTCGGGCCGGCAGCAACTCTTTTTGAGAACGCGGCGAGCGAGCGCGTGGCCGTGCTGGCGGCCAGTTGCGGCCGGGGGAACTCGCTCTCCGCGCCCGGGCTCAGTTTCTACGATGAGGACCGCAAGCGCGAGCTGGTCGAGCTGCTGGAATGGGTGTGCGGCAAACCAATTGCCTTCTACTATCCAGGCGACGCCGAGGTCTATCTCAAGCTCCGACGTTTTGCCGACGGTCGTTACCTTCTGGCTCTCTTCAACCTGGGTCACGATCCGCTTGAAACCATTCCGCTGGCGGCCGGGCATCCCGTTGCCAGTGTCGAGATGCTCGCACCGGACGGTGCCTGGGGGACGGTCCACTATGCGGACGGAACTCTTCAAACGTCGCTGCTGCCGGCTGACCCGCAGGTGTTTCGTATTGAATTACAGACACCGGGGCGGTAATTGACTGGTCGCAATTTGAGACCGCAAGATGAAATCTGTTGCCGCTGTTGTTGGCCTTTATGTCACCTCTGAATCAGTGACGGGTTTTCATTGTAACCACTTAAGGAATTTTTAAAGGATGCCGGGTGTTCCCGCTGACTCACGGATTCACTGACCTGCCGGTATACTGACCTCATCACGGATTCTGGGAATCCTCAATCAATCCACGCCTCCTGCGGCAGCGGCCTGGCATACGCCTGCTTCTTGGGCGTCACCGATTCTTCTGTAGTGGCATGAGCGTCCTCGCTCGTGGTCCTTCTCTTCTGTTTTCTGTTTTTAGTGCAGGAACAAGAGCCGGAGGCTCATGCCACGAAAAATACCGGTTCTTCTTCAGGATCAAGACCGGGGAGTCCGGACATCTTGCACCTGATCGCAGATGCGCCCCCGCTACTCTCTATTGTGATTTTGTTCTTGAAATAACCAGCGTGTCCTTCCATACTCTCCAACATCTGATTGATTGGCTCGGGACCGGCGCTTGTCGGGCCTGAATTAAAAAAGGCATGCGTGAGCATTCCGCGAACCATGCTGAAACTTGACAGGAGGTTGAGTTATGAAGAATGTTATCGCGTGCAGGCCCGGTTGTTGCAGCGCACCCTTGCCGGTGGCAATCAAGGCGCTGAGTGAGATAGGCGTGAGGAATTTCGAGGTTGGCCCCCCGCAGGATGGAGATTACGACAAACTGCTAAAAATGGCGCTTGATCTCAAGGTGAATATTACTTCGCTTGCCACGGGCGTCAATCTTGACGATCCCGCCGATGTCAAGCGGATCGAGGGCGTGATCAAGGGCTCGGCGCAGATAGGTACCAAGGTGATCTTCATCTCGATCTCGCCGGGCAAGGGTTCGGCGGAGCAGGGGATGGGCCCGCTCAAGGATCTTGCCGGAAAGGCCGCAGCGGCCGGGGTCGTGCTCTCAATGGAAACACATAAGCCCTATGGCTACAACGGGGACTCGGCGAAGAAAACGCTCGATGCCGTGAACTCGCCGGGTCTGGGCTTCAACTATGACACAGCGAACATCTTTTACTATAACCCGAAAGGCATTGACGGCATAGCTGAGCTGAAAAAGGTCCTGCCTCACGTCATCAGCGTGCACCTGAAGGAATCGGCCAAGGGCGAACCGGAGAGCTTCGATTTCCCGGTGCTCGGAACCGGAATTGTCAGGTTCCCGGAGGTGTTCAGCCTCCTGCGCTCGCGCGGCTTTATCGGACCCTACACCATGGAGCTTGAGGGCGGACTTGTTGACGGGCTTCCCGTTCCCGAACAGGTGGGCAAGGTTAAAGATTGCATGGATTACCTGAAGCGGATTGGCGTCGTGTAATAGGGCGCAGCCGCTGCGGGATCTTTGCAAAATGAAACTCCTTGTTGCCGGAAGAGACAGGACTGGGGATGTCGGCGCTGAAATCCGCTCGTTCGCCGCCGGGCGGGGGTCCGGCTGCGGGCCTCGTTTCGTTTCTCCCGAAATAGGGGCGCTATGTCTTTGCGCAGCGTCTTCCGAGGAGGATTACCTGCGCGAACTGATCCGCCTGATACGGCATCGCGACGCATTCGATACTCTTGATTTCGATGTGCCGCGCCGTCCCGGCTTGATCGGTCGGTTCATGGCCGGATTCAAGACGATTCTGCGGAAGCTGATGCGTTTCCAATTCGAGCGGACGGCATTTCAGCAGAACCTCATCAACAGGATGTTCACTACCGCAATAGAGTGCGAGGTCGGACTGCGCGAGCGGGAAATGCGGGAGATGAAGTCGAGGATCGTCGAGCTTGAATCGCGGCGTTGAACGATGAAAATTCACCAGGTAATGTCCGGTTTTGCCGATGGCGACGCGGTGTCGCGCGAGGCGATCCTGCTGAGGGACATCTTTCTGGCATGGGGCTGCGAAGCCGAAATATTTGCCGAGCCCGACACCGTGTCGCCCGGACTCAGAACGGACTGCCGCCTGCTGGCCGACTACCGAGCCGATCCGGATGATATCTGTCTGCATCACTACGGCATCGCATCGTCGGCGGCCGATGCCTTTGCGGCGTCTCCCGGGCGCAAGGTGCTGGTGTATCATAACATCACGCCTTCGGCCTATTTCGAGGGATTTGACGACGGCATTGCCCGCCGTCTCCGCTCGGCGCGCGAGTCGTTGGCGAATATGGCGGGGGCCGCGCAATTGGTGCTGGCCGACTCGCAGTTCAATGCCAATGAGCTTTCTGCGCTCGGCGTTGCCGGCGTGAAGGTGCTGCCGCTCTTGTTCAGCCCTGCGTTCCTCGATTGCGCTCCCGACCCGCTCGTGGCCGCGAGAATCAATCGCGATCTGAAGAACATCCTTGTCGTGGGCCGTGTTGCGCCGAATAAGCGGATAGAAGACTTGATTTGCGCGTTCGCCTGGTATAATAAACGCATTAACCCGTACAGCCGACTCGTGATCGTGGGATCCGACCGCAGCGCGCCGAGGTATCACATGATGCTGCGGATGCTGGCGGGCGACATGGACCTGCCGAACGTGTGTTTCGAGGGTTTTGCCTCCGATGCCGGCCTGGTGGCCTGCTACGGGGCGGCGGACGTTTATGTGTGCGCCAGCGAGCATGAGGGTTATTGCCTGCCGCTGCTCGAAGCGATGCACATGGGTGTGCCGGTGATCGCCAGAAACAAGGGCGGAATGCCGGAGGCCATGGGAGGCGCCGGCGTCCTCTATGACGGCATGGACGCGTGCGAGCTTGCGGAGCTGATCAACCTGGTTGTGAATGAAGGGGATTTGCGCGGCGAGATACTGCTGTCGCAGGAGCGACGCATATTGGAATTGCGGAAGCGCAACATGGATACGGAGTTGAAACAACTGATGGCCGGCTTGCTTGCCGGCCTATAAGAAAAGGAGTCATCGTGATATCGAAAGTGCGGTTCATCGTTCACAGGCTTGCCGCTGCGGCGGCGCTGGCGGCAGCGGTTGGTATGGCGGGATGCGAGGGAAGCAGCGAGAGCCATATCTGGGACGGACACGACTTCGGGAGCAACGATGCAAACCTATATATAGCCGTGGGCGACAGCATCACGTCCGGCTACGGTCTCGAAAGTGTGGCAGAAGCCTATCCGAGCAAACTGTCGGGAATGCTCGGTAAGTCCGTGGTGAACCATGGCGTCCAAGGCAGTGAGAGCTGGTACGGTGCGGAGAACGTGTATTCGGTTCTAGGCACCTACAAGCCCGGCTACCTTCTCATTCTTTACGGTGTGAACGACCTGATTCTGGCGCACGACAGGGATTCCATTCTCACCAACCTGCGGACAATGGTCAGCGCCGCCAAGGCCAACCAGACCATACCTGTGCTGGCCACGCTCACGCCGGTGTTCGAGTGGTACACGGTGATAGAGGGCGAAGTTGCAGCGCTCAATGCAAGCATACGCCTCATGGGCGCCGAGGAAAATGTCCATATTGTTGACCTGGAACGCGCCTTCAACTGGAACTCGGACTACATGGACGCCGACGGTCTGCACCCCAACAGCCAGGGGCATGACCTCATGGCCTCCAGTTTTTACGACGTTCTCAAATGAGCGGGGAAGCTCAAAGCTGGAAGTTCGAAGCTGAAAGGGGGATGGGGGAGGTTCGAAGGTGAAAGGCATGAGCCGGTGTGTGGGTAATTCTACAGAAAGGAAAAAGTTTATGGATATAGTGAAAGAGTTGGGTGTGCAGAGTTATTGCTTCCGCAATTTTAAGGACAAATCAAAGCTGGCGGAAATGGTGAAGCAGTGCGGGCTGTCAAAGATCGAGCTTTGCGGCGTGCACGTTGACTTTTCCGACGAGAAAAAATTCGACGAGGTTATCGCGCTGTTTAAGAAGGCTGGGATTGACATCGTCAGTATAGGAGTACAGGGGTTCAGGAACAATGAGGCCGCCGAGACGCTGTTCTTCGAGTTCGCGAAACGGGCGGGCGTGAGGGTGATGAGCGTCGATTTTGCCGTTGATACCGTGCCGGACGCCTATAGGACGGCGGAGAAGCTCGCGGACAAGTATGACATCAACCTGGCCATTCACAATCACGGCGGCAGACACTGGCTTGGCTCGGTCGCCATGCTCAATAATGTCTTTCAGAATACGAGTGAGAGAATAGGGCTCTGCCTGGACACCGCCTGGGCTCTGGATTCCTACGAGAACCCAATCGCGATGGCGGAGACTTTTAGCAAGCGGCTTTACGGCGTTCACATCAAGGATTTTATTTTCGAGCGGTCCCGTAAGCAGAAGGACGTTGTGGTCGGAACCGGCAATCTGGATCTTAAGAAATTCCTGTCAACATTGAACGGCATCGGGTTCAACGGAATGTGCGTGCTCGAGTATGAGGGAGACGTGGATAACCCCGTGCCGGCAATTTCGAAATGCGTTGAGGCGGTTAGGTCGGCAGTTTAAGCAATACCGGCGTAGCACGCTTCGATCAGCTTCTTGAATTCACTGAAATTGTAGCGCTCGGCGATCAGGCGTTTCCCCTCGTCGCCGAGCTTCTGCCGCAGATCGGGCGCGGCGATCAATCTGGAAATGCCTTGCCCGAATGCGTCCGGATCCGGTCTTGCCATCACGGCGCAGGTCTCGTCCAGTATCAGCCTGTTCGCTGTCGTGTCCGTAGCAACTATGGCGCGGCCCGCCTTGAGGTAGTCGAGCAGCTTGAGCGGCGTGTTGACGCCTGAAATGCGCGGCGAGAGAAGAATGTCCGATGCAGCAAGGACATTCGGCAGTTCGTCGGGTGGAATCATGCCCATGAACGTTACGCTTTCCTCCACTCCCTGCATGGTTAGCGACATCTTGCGCTCCATGATTTCCGCCTCCGATCCGCCGATAATCACGAAGCGCGTCAGGGGATGTTCCCGGGTGACGGCGGGAATGGCCGCGAACAGGATCTCGATGCCCTGATAAACGGCGAACGATCCCGCATAGGTCACCAGGATCTCGCCGGAGCGCTGGCACAAGGAAGCCCGGCGTGCGGCAGCGCTGTCCGGTGCTGATTCCACGAGGGACGAGGGGATGTCGAAAATATGGTGAACCCTGCCTTTAGGCCGATTTGCCCGCACCTGTTCGGCGAGGCCGGCGCCTGTTCCTATAATCGCGTCGGCGCGGCGCGCTACGAACGTCTCTACTTTTCCGTAGACACGCATGAGGAGATTACGAAGGCGTCCCTTCTTGTAGGATGACGGGTCGGAATGCTTCTCGAAGATCAGTCTGGCGCCGGTGAGTTTCCGGATGACTACTCCAATCACGCCGGCATCCTCGATGCAGTGGACAAAATCATACCTGTGAGGCAAGGCCATACTTATGGCCTTGAAAAGAAGAAACAGGTCGAACAGCAATTTGGCCGGAGATGGGCCGATCGGAACGTTCTTGATGGCAAGGGGGTTTGAGACCCTGATAACTCGGACGCCGGGAATGTCCTTCTCCTCGCCCACCGGCAGTGTAAGGAGATCAACTTCAAAACCGGCCTGCGCGAGGGCAAGTGCATCGAATCCAACGCGAATGGGCGAGCCTCGCCATTGAAAGAATGGCTGCGGCGAAATCAGCAAAACTCTCTTTCTGTTGTTTGGTGTCATGAATTTGGCCTTCTACGGGCGAATAGTCGGATTGTTTTGGAGTGGGGCGTGCCGCCAAGGATAACCTTCGCTTCGCTCGGTTGCCTTTCGGAGAAGAAAGTTTGCCACAAAGAGTCACAAAAATTCACAAAAAGGAAGAGAAGAAGCTTCTCTTCTTTACTCCGCCCTCTTTTCTTCCTCGTTTTTTGACAACCAACTCCAAATCAACATGTTGCGAACTAAACCACTACAAGCTACAAGACAGCGGATTTTCGAACCTTTTTGTGACTTCTCGTGACTTTTTGTGGCTATAGTTTCCCCGTCTTTTCCCTATCTTTCTTCTTGACACCTTTTTTCAAGAGCCGATTATAAATTCTCTTGCATTCTTCATCAAAGCAGAGTTTGGGGGGGCATGTCAAGCGTTTGGCCGCCGGTGAGCGAGATTTGTGGAAAAGCGCCCTTTTCCGCAAACAATTTCATGCTCCTGCCGGGTGAACCGGCAGGGATGTTAGCATAATACGAATTGCAGAGCTTGGATTGACATGTCCGGCCATGGTGCTAGTATCTGGGCAATGTCAAATTTTCCCAACATCCTGCTGATTCACACGGAGCATCATCGCGGCGACAGCCTCAGTTGCGCCGGCCACCCGGTACTGTTGACCCCGAACATGGACAACATCGCTTACCAGGGTGCGCGGTTCACGCGCTTCTACTCTGCCTGTCCTTCCTGCATCGCTACGCGCCGCAGCATCCTGACGGGACAGGTCCCGCAGACGCACGGAATGGTCGGGTACAGGGACGGTCTGGAATGGGACGGCGTGCCCACGCTGCCGGGGATCCTGCGCGAACATGGCTACCAGTCCGTCCACATAGGCCGGAGCATGCATCAGCATCCGCCGCGAAAGGGCTACGGCTTCGAGTCAATGGAGCTGTCCCAGGATTATCGGACCTGGCTGCGGGACGCCCATCCTCGCCATGGCATTGACGAATGGTTTGGCGGCGGGGTGATGCATAACGATTGGACCGTCCACCCATGGCACTTGGATGAGGGTTTGCACGACACCAACTGGACGGTCGAGCGCGCGCTGCGCTTCATGCAGAACCGCGATCCGGCCCGCCCGTTCTTCCTCTCGCTGGGTTTCATCTCCGCCCACCCGCCGTTCCAGCCGCCGCCGTTCTACTTCGAGCGCTACCTGCGCACCGGCGTGCCGGACCCTTTCATCGGCGACTGGGCGCAGCCGCCCGCCCCGAACGAGCTGAACAACGAGGATTATGTCTGCGCGCACAGGATTAATCTACCTAAAGAGGCGTTCCTCTGCATGCGCGCCGCCTATTACGGTCTTCTCAACCATGTGGACGACCAGTTGCGCCGCCTGATCAATCCAGTACAGGGAATCAGGCATCGCGCCGACACGATCATAATTTTCACGAGCGATCATGGCGAAATGCTGGGCGACCATTACCGGTTCCGCAAGGAGCTCGCGTACGAGGGGGCGGCCCGGGTGCCCTTCCTTCTGAGCGCCCCTCCGCGCTTTGGAGCGAACAGAATGCATGTGGTTGACGCCCCGGCGACGCACGCTGACATCATGCCGACGCTGCTGGACATGCTGAACATCGAGATTCCGGAAAGCGTGGACGGCCTGAGCCTATACCCGCATCTGCGCGGCGAAACTCCGGCGGAATGGCGGGAATGTCTCCACATCGAGCATTCTCCCTTCCACCAGTGTCTGACGGACGGGCTGGAGAAATACATCTGGTGGCCTTCGGACGGACGCGAACAATTGTTCGATATGGTCGCGGATCCGCACGAACTGCATGACCTCTCGCCGGAGCCCGATTCAGCCGGGTGCCTGGCGCATTGGCGGGAGCGGCTCGTGGGCAGACTTTGTGAGCGTCCAGAGGGTTTCGTGAAGAACGGACGCCTGGTCCCGGGCCGACCCTACGGCGCCACCATTCCCTCCGCGCCCGTTGCGTGACGTATTCTCGATGTCCATGTGCCCTCCCGGGGCGCATCTGCGATCAGGTGCAAGATGTCCGGACTCCCCGGTCTTGATCCTGA
>CAYWJE010000068.1:0-14743 GCA_964458525.1 uncultured Verrucomicrobiota bacterium | reverse complement strand
TCGGTCCCTTGGGAGTCTGAATGGTGATTCCCTCGGCCGAAATGCCGGTGATTGAACCTTCGATCACCACGCCGTTGGCAAGGCGCGGCAGACGGGCGGCAGTTTCAGGGGCAGGTTCAGAATCGGCGCCCCACGCCGCTGCAAGCGACAAGATCAACAACCCCGAAAGGACAACTATTTTCATTGCGGTCATTATAGCACCAGCAATCGAGTTCGTCAACATGAATTGCAACGGCAGCAGCAATTCGCATTTTGGCCACCTTTATACGCAGCGTCACATATAACACAGCATTCGTCATCTTCGCGCATTGAATTCCGCCCTGTAGGCCGGCATTGAACATGCTGGCGTTCAGGGATACACTCCGGGATGCAATCCTGGCCTACAGATACATCCCGTGTGGTCTGGAATTGAAATGACAATTACACTAACGTCCCTTTCCAGGTTCAGCGCGCGCCAAAAAGAAACTTTCCAAGCGCCTCATGCTGGGCGAAATCCGGGATAACGGCATCCGCGCCCGCGCAGATCAGTCTGGACCGTTTCTCCTCATTGAGCCCGTAGCGCCGCACCTCATCGGAAGCAACACCCACGGCCATTCCTCCGCGCCTCTTCGTCTCCCGAAGCTCAACCGGGCCATCGCCGAAACAAACAAGTTCCGACCCGGCCAGATCCCGCGAGTTGAGTATCCTTCCTATCACGGCCCGCTTGACGTCATCATGCATATCGTCGGACGCGCCGTAGATGCCGCCGTCGAACAGGTGGGCATAGCCGAGCGCGGCAGCCTCCGCTTTAACGTCCTCATGATCCGTGCCGCTGGCCAGGTAGAGCCTGACACCCCTCTTGCGCAGCATATCGAGGAAAGAAACGGCGCCCTTGACGGTGAAATCCATCATGTCGAGCTCCTCCCTTCCAAGCTTGGCGATACGCTGGCTCACCTTTTCCATCAGAGCTTTCAGATAGATGCGCTTATAGCTGGACGGATCGAGAACCTCTTTGCTTTCGACGAAGCCGAGGTCGCGCACCATTTCGGCCAACGCCTCCATCTGGCTCATCGTCCTTATTCCAGTCGAGCGCGAAATGTAATCGCGCACCCTCTCGGCGACGCGCCTGTAGACAGCCTCATCGGCCGTCTCGTAACGCGGACCCAGGATCACGCGGACGAACATCTTCTCCATAATCGGCTCCCAGCCCTGGCGCAGGGTGGAGATCGTGCCGTCATGATCGAACACAGCGTGCCTGATGCTGGACGGAATGGCGGAATCGGACACGATCTCGATCTCCGTGCCGTCGTGGAAACGCGCCGCCCGCGGGTCGCCCGCCAGCTCGGGCCGGAAAATATAGTCCGGGTCGGCCCCCACCCCGCGGATCTCGTCTGGACTTGCCGTGCCCGTTATGCGCAACTTCCGAACCGTCACTGCCGATGCAAAATTGGCCAGCACGGCGGCCTCAACCGGAGTTGCTCCGGCGGCAAGAGCGCCAGCGATCGCCGAAACGCTGGTGTCCCCCGCGCCGACCGGGTCGGTCTGTTTCAGGATCTGAATTCCCGGAACTATCTCAGTGCCGCCGCTCCAGCGCACGATGGAACCGCGCGCGCCGCGCGAGATGAAAACGGGCTTGCCGGAGGCATCGAAGATGCTCCCCGCGAAACGCCTGGCGTCATCAAGTGGAAGGTCCTGGTCCGGCGGTATCGCCATTCCGCAGATCCGCGCCGCCTCCCGGCCATTCAGTCTGTAGACGACTCCTTTTAAATGCTCGCTGTAATCGCGCGAGTCCACGACGAATATCTTTTTTGGGAAGCGCGCCACCAGGTCATTCACGCCCCTTATGACGTTTTCCGAAACTATGCCCCGCGGCAGCTGCTGATTCACTATGACGGCATGAACCCTCGCCAGAGCGGATTCGAGCGCGGAGAGGACAGCCTGCTCGGAACTGCTGGAAATCCTGTTATAGACCCCGAAATCAATGCGCGGCTCTTCCTCTTCCCCGGCATAGGGCTTGCCATAGACAGGGGTTGACCATTCCGCGTCCTGCTCAACCATCCCGGAAGCGTCCGCGCCCACGGCCTTGAGATCGCGAATCATCTCGCGTCCGAAGAGATCGTCTCCTATCACCCCGATCGCCAGGACATCCTTCAGGCCGAGCGCAGAGAGGTTGGCAACGATATTCCCGGCGCCGCCGAGACTATAGCGCTGGGCACGGATGGGCACCGTGTTCCTGCCGGTTTCCACCGAGACCTCGGAAAGAGTTCTATCCACGGTCCAGTAAGCGTCCATGCAGAAATCGCCCATAACGGCCACGCCGGACAAAGAAATGCGACCAAGCAGATCATCAAGTCTATCACGAGTCATAAACAGTCCTCCCGGGATTTATACAAACCGGGAAGATCATAACCATAGGATGCGTTCGAGCTCAAGAGAAATCCGGACGCGTCGAAAGCTCACGGCAGCAGTCCCTTGCGAACATGGTCTGATCCATGGTCCTGTCCGGATACGCGGTCAGGTTGAGAATGAAATGATCCCATGGTTCGGCTTCCCGGATCATCCTATGGATAGCTGACCGAACAGCAGGCCGGTCATGCATTGGACCGGACAGCTGCTTCACGCCGGCGATAATGGTGATCTTTCCGCCAAGCGCCTGCCGGCCTTCGGCGACGGTGACGTTTCCAACGGGCGGGATGGTGAATGCGTGAACCGCGTCCATCTGTGTGCGTTGATAAATGGGAAGCAGGTCGCGTATCAGGCCGCAGGAATGGTGGAAGTACAGCTTTCCGGCGGCATGTGCCGCGTTCGCCCTGACATCGGTTAGATCGAGGTTGCAGACCTCGAACATGTCCGGTGAGATGCAGCTCGTGGATGTATCGTCCACGCTGACAATCGCGTCAATATCCGATTGCACTCCGATCACAAGCCGCCGCATGTAGGCAGCTTCCATGACCGTGAAGCAGTCGCGCAGGGCGTCGGACGCATCGGTCCAAAGGTATGCAAGGGTCTCAACGCCTGAATACACGCGATACATCATGCCAAGCGGAGTTCCATCCATCACACCCATGAGCAGCCCGTCCTCTCCGATCAGCTCGCGGCGTTCCCTCGTTTGCCGGAGACCGTCCGGATCTGATTCTGCGATCTCGTCATCGAATAATGCCGCCAGGGCAGGCAGGTCATGCGGACCTTTTACCATATGCTCCGTACAATTTGAGGATATGGCGCCGGACGGATCCCGGCAGAGACATCTCACCTCACGCAGGTTGCCGGCCGGCGTGTGCCAAACGGTGGTGGTTACATCCCCTTCGACAGACTGGTCAACCGTCACATTACGGCGCTTAACGCGCACGCCGTGTATGCCATACCAGTCCATTATATCGAGCCCTAGATGTCGGGAATATTCCACAGTGGCCGTGCTGCCCCAGCGCACCTCACCGAGCGTGGCCGCGAGGCCAGGATCCATCCCCTCGCGGCTGGGCTGGTTATAGGGATCGCAATGACCAATAAGCGGCAGCCAGTCGGGAATCTCGTGCCGGAACACCTTCAGAAGGTTCTCGCGCGGTGTGATCATCACCAGAGTTTCCTCAGGGCACTCACTGTCCATTCCGCGAGTTCCTGTCCACCCTCCGGACCTATGGGGGTGCTGGCCGGAATCGCGCCGTAGCTCCTGCCGGCGACAGCGCGCGCGGTCGGAACGTAGGTTCCGCAACCGCTGAGTTGGACGAGGAACGTCTGAACCGCCGGGCTGCGCGCCTTGATTCTCATTCCGAAATCGAGGTAGTACTCAAACGGGTTCGTCGCGACAGCCATGTCGCCAAGCCTCAAGGCGTGGACCTCGAACGACAATCGCGGCCGCTCCTTTTCATCCTCGAACCGCCTGATCACGCCCTGATACCAGCGCATCCTCCTGAACGCTCTTGTTATCGGAACGTACCAGCGCGGCTCGGAACGTTTTCCCGGATGCGCCTCCAACTCCTTCAGGAGCCGCTCATATTCAGTCTTCAGCTTTCCGGCCTCGACTGCAGCCTCATCAACATCCGATTGCGACAGCCGCCGGCGCGCGAGATCAACCCGGTCAACCAGGTGGCGGAAGACCAGGTCAGACAGGCGCTCCTTTTTCATCAAAGGCAGAGCAGCGTCCACAGCATCAGCGACGCGAGTGCCGATCTCCTGTCGCTGGGTGAGCCCGGCCAGATTGGCCATTCGCTCCTCCGCCGCCTTGCACACCTGGACATGCGGGGACTGGTCACCCGCCGTGGAACATTGCGGGAGGACAAACAACCCGTCGCCAAGCCGTCTCCTCAGCTCCGTACGCACGTCGTGCCAGTAGTCCGCGCTCAACTGAAACAGTGACTCGCTCACCTGCGACGGACAGGCGATGTTCACGACCAGGCCTGTGAGTCTGCCATCCCCGTCCCACGTGCCGAGCAAGTTGACAGAATGATCCTCGTAACCCTCGATATGGCTAAAATCATCCGATGCAGTTTTACCATACATTCGGCTCTCGCCGTTCAGGTAACAGCTTCGCCTGTTCCTACCGACCACGGCATGACCAAGCCCGAAAGCAACCGAACCGGGCCGCCGCCCTTCCCATGCCGTCTTCACTGCGTCCGCAATGCGCGCGGCCGCGATCTTCGCGTAATCCTCGGGATCCATTATGGGCAGCTCGATCGCCATGCCGGACCACGACACACCGCCGCTCATCTCGTAGTCGCGCGAAGTGCGCACTTCAGGGGCCGTGTGTGCGTGAGTCGCGTTGAGAATGACATTGCCGGGCTTCAAACCCGGCGCCCCGGCGCAAGCCAGTTCCCGCACGGAATTGAGAAGGCCGTCCGGAATCACGACCAGGTCGCAGCTCACGAGCACGACGCCATCATCGCCCGACGAGATGGCCAGAGCGGTGGCCGTGACCGGATCCATCACGCCCTCCGAGATGCGCACGTGAAACTGGCCGGCGATACTGACCGGCTCGGCAGGGGTCAGGTCGGCGCTGCCCCACCCTATCTTCAGCGCGTTCTCAGATCCTTCTTTCGGCTTCTTTAATCCCGTACTCATTCTTTCATACCTCCGTTCAATCTCACGCAGACGCCGCCCGCAACCCAAAGAAAAAAAGTAACGGCTCAGCTTGCGTATAATTTGACGGCCGCACAGGCCCCGAGTCTCCGGGAGGTCGGGGCGGGACAGCCTGCCCGCAGTGTTTACGCACAAGCGTTGCAGGCGGGCCGTCTCCATTTTGCGATGTTTCTCACGGTCTTCCGCCTTGGCTCATTTCGCGAGGATTTTTGCCGGATCAATGCGATTAACGTTCTTGAACACCTTCTCATAGGCGTCGGCCACCTTCTCGGCCACATCCGCACGATTCGGTGCGCGCAGCGGATTAGTAAGTCCAAAATGTGTGTCGCTGTGCTTCTGCGCCACGGGAAACTGATCGGGATTGTAGTCGACATCCATGGAATCGTTCTCGGCCCACGGGCTGCCCTTGCCGTAGGCGTTTTTCGCCTTGAACACGGTCATGCGGGGCAGGATGAAGCGCTGCCACACGGAAGACTGCGCGCCCTCGGCCTGAAGCGCCTTCATGATCGCATCGCGCATGAGCGAAGGATCGCCTTTCCAGCCAATGGCATCCATGTCAATCCGGCACGTATAGTTATACCAGTTGTGGCCGAACCCGGCGGGCTCGGTGGGAAGAATCAGCCCCTTGATGCCCTTAAGCCGCTTGTTCATCACAGCCGCGTTTTCGGCCAGGGTGGACATATAGTCGTCCAGCTTCGCGAGCTGCGAGCGGCCGAAAGCGGCGGTCAGATCATTCCCGCGGTACATCCATCCGAGCGCGTATGCGTGGTAGTCCCTGCTCTCCATCGGGGTGCGCGTCTCACCGAAGCTCCACAGCATAGCGGCCTTGTTCTTCATCTCTTCGTCGTTGGTCACGAACATCCCGCCATCGCCGGCGCAGAGGCACTTATTCTGGTTAAAGCTGAACGCCGCGCAGTGGCCGAACGTTCCGACCTTTCTCCCGCGGCACAGGGCGCCATGCGCCTGGCATGCGTCCTCCACGACCTTCAGGTTGTGGCGCCGCGCGATGTCCATCACCTTGTCCATATCAACCGCGAGCCCGTGCAGGTGGACGGCCACTATTGCCTTCGTCCGGGGCGTAATGGCAGCATCAATCTTATCCACATCAATATTGATCGTGTCAAAATTGATATCAACAAACACCGGGATCGCATTGTGGTGGATAATGCACGTGGCGCTCGATGACCACGAATAGGCCGTCACGAGCACGTGGTCGCCCGCCCCCACCCCGCAAGCCACCAGCCCCATGTGCAGGGCCGCAGTCCCGCTGTTCGTGAAGATGCCGTATTTGTTCCCGTTCCAGGCCGCGAATTCGTCCTGAAATGCGGAACAGTTCGGACCGAAGGAGTGGTTGACACCATGCAGCGACGCCAGCACGGACTTCACGTCGGAATCGTCTATCGGCGGCCAATTCTTGACCAATCCGGCGGGAACCGCCGGCGAGCCGCCGAGCACAGCCAGTTTATCAGTTGACTTCTTCATCAGGGTTTCCTCCTATTTGACTTGTCACACAAAAAAACCGAACAACCAATATCGTGGAGAGGAGGATGCAACAGGCATGGGTGATCGACAAGACAAATCGGTTGCTAATCAGGGTAATTTGTTGCGGCAATCGGCGAAACACAATATCACCGGCCGTGGGCGCGATAGGCACTGGGAGACAAGCCGCAGTTCTTCTGGAAGACTTTTGCAAAATAGTTCGGATCGTCGTAGCCCACGGCGTTCGCCACCTCTCCTACGTTGAAGCTGCTCTTCTTGAGCAGTTCCCTGGCCCGGTCCATCCGAACCTGCGTGAGATAGGAGAAGAGAGAGAACTCGCTCTCCTGACTGAAGACGTGGGACAGGTGATACGGGCTCACGCCGAGGGCTCCGGCTATATCGTCGAGCCCCACATGTTCATCATAGCGCTCCCTGATGTATTCCTTTGCGCGAAGCATTAGCGCCCTCGTCGCCGAACCGCATTCCCCGCCGGCAGGCTGCTCGGTCTCGCGCCACAGGAAGAGAAGTATCTCCAGAAGCCGTGCCCTGAGGAGCAATTTTCCCATGGGGGTGCCACAGGCGAAATCAACGCGAACCTGATCGAACATTGCGCACAACTGTGTGCGTCTGTGGGGCGGCATTCGCGAGATCACGGCATTGTCAACCGCCTCGAAGAACGGGTCCGCCAATTCCCAATCAAACGAGCAGTATATCAGGTCAAGCTGTTCACCGGGGGCGAATTCATCGCGGTGAACGGTCCCGTTGGGGACGACAAGAGTTCCGCCGGGGCCCGCGAAATGACTTTTGCCATTCATGCTCAACTTGAGCTGGCCTTCGACCACATGAAGTATCTCGCAGGCGCGCGCGGGATGGGCGCGCTTCGCCCATATCGGGTCGAACAACATCCGCCCGAACATGCGTATTTCCGGCAATGGGACATCGGGGCCTCCGTGTTTTTTACTCTTCATGCGGTTATAATATCATTAAGACATGAGGAGTCAAATCATTACACCTGCCGCATCAACCCGAGGGCGCATCTGCGATCAGGTGCAAGATGTCCGTACTCCGGCTCGTGTTCGTTACTCTGAACAACGTGGCATGAGCCTCCAGCTCGTGTCCCACAAGCCGGCACTCACCGAGACCCGCTACAGAAGAATCGGTATCTTTCATGGCACGAGCGTCCCCGCCCATGATCCTGAACAAAAAGCAGAAAAGAAAAGAAAAGGACCACGAGCGAGGACGCTCATTGCCACTTCGGAAGAACCGGTGACGAAATCAGGTGATTGTTGTTTTCTGTAAATCACCGGGCCGGCTACAGGAAACAAACAGACACATGAGACGCTTGCAAAACCTCCTGTATCGGTTCTGCAAGCGCAGTATTCAGAAGCAATTCTAATTCTGACTACTGATTCGTGTATTCTGAATTCGCTCTTGCAAACACCCCGGAGGGGTTTTGCAAGAGCCTCATATGGATTCAATCTGCGTTTCTTTCTTCTGTAGCCGCCCCGACTCCCGACCTCCCGGAGAGTCGGGACTTTGAGGTCGGGGATGGCCGCGGTTTCTCATGTCTCATCGAGGCGTGGCTACAGGCGATGGGCAACGAATCGCAGATGCGCCCTCACTGTTAATTTGTGCAAAAAAAATGGTTGAATACCGCGCGGGTCTCCTGCATAATATTAGTATTTGAAATTGATTTCGATGCGCACTGACTTATGATGTGCAAACATGAAAAAGGAGCCTGATGGAAGAGAAGATTCGCGCAAAGCTGAATGAATTGAGGTCAATGCTCAAGGCCGACGGGGGCGATCTGGAAATCGTAAAAATCGAGGGAAGCAATGTAACGCTGAAGCTCAAGGGCGCATGCGCCGGTTGTCCGCACGCGATGGTGACGCTTAAGCAGGGCATCGAGCGCGCCCTGCGCGAGACTGTAGATAAGTCAATCGTAGTCACGCAGGCCGTTTGAACGGAAACAAATATGCTGAAAGGATGCGCGATATGAGACAACTTGCGTATGTTTTCCTTCTGCCAGGGTTGCTTCTTGCCGCCGCTTCCGCGTACGGAACGGACTTTTTACAGAAAGCCGCCACGTGCGATGATGTGGCAACGATTGAGCAGCTCATTACCGATGGCGCGGATGTGAACGCGAGGACGCTGAACGGTAATTTCACCGCGCTTCACAGCGCCGCGCACGCGGACAGGCTGAAAGCCGCCGAAATTCTGATTGCAAAAGACGCTGATGTCAACGCCAGGAGCACGCTCGGCACAACGGCGCTTCACATTGCCGCTGCCAACAATAGCATAGCCATTGTTGACCTGCTGCTCGCCAACGACGCGGATTCCAATGCGCAGGACTATAATGGTCTGACGCCACTGCACATGGCGGCGCAATATGGACACGTGGAGATAATCGAGCGCCTGCTGGCCAAGGGCGCCGACATTCAATCGAGGACATCAAAAGAGGGGCTCACCCCTCTCCACTGGATAGCGTTCTGGGGCAACTCCGAGGCGGTGGACATGCTGCTGGAGCACGGCGCCGACATCAATGCGCGCGACAACAGGGGAATGACCCCGCTCGCATGGGCGAAAGCCAATGAGAATGACGATATGGCGAAGCTCTTCTATGCCAGGGGCGCGCGGCGTCGCGACATCAGATGACAGTGGCAAGCATCAAGCACGGCCCGGAAATCGCTATTATTGATTATGGAGCCGGGAACCTTACAAGCGTCAAGCTCGCGTTCCAAAGCCTCGGCGCGAATTCATCCATCACCGGCAACAGCTCCGTGATACTGGCCGCCCGGCACGTCGTATTCCCCGGCGTCGGTGCCATCGGCTCTGCTATGAAGCGGCTGGCATCGCTGAATCTTATCGCCACAATCAAGGCGGTCGTGGAGCAAGGAGTCCCCTTCCTCGGCATCTGCCTCGGGATGCAGATACTCTTTGAGCATTCCGAGGAGGACGGCGGCGTGGACGGGCTTGGTCTGCTTCCTGGGCGAGTCAAATCATTCAGACAATCCGGCATCCGCGAAAAGGTTCCGCAAATCGGATGGAACAGCGTTTCCATCGCCAAACCGCATCCGGCGCTCGAAGGCATAGAGAACGGCAGCGAGTTCTATTTCGTCCATAGCTATTACCCCGCCCCTTCGCACATGGCGGACGTTCTCTGCGAGACGGAATACGCCAGCGTTAAATTCGCGTCGGCCGTGGCAAGGGACAACTTGATCGCCACCCAGTTTCATCCGGAACGTTCGGGCAGGATCGGGCTGAAGCTGCTTGATAATTTCCGCCGCCTGCCCGTCGCGTAATGAAAAGATCAGCAAATCTTAACCGCCGGACTCTGGCTCATCGTCCTCGTCAGACGAGTCATAAGACTCAATATCCGATTCCCTCTGCCGGGCAAGATCCGTGAAGCCTGCAGAAGACAGCAGCCAGTCCTGCCACGAGTCAAAAATCGTCTCCTTACGCTTCTCCCTGATGTATTCGACGAGATCCCTGCCGATTGATGCGTAGACGGAGCCGTCGGCCGGCTCTCGTGATTGAACGTAACCCAGCAGAAAACCTCTTCTCAATGGTATCAATTCCGTGAGTTCCCCGGGATTGCACGAGAGGATGTGCCGGATCAGATTGTAGGATTCTTCGGAATCATCGAATTCCGCCATCCTGGCAGTCACGGTGAAGGGCTCCATCTCGAACAACTCGATACCGAAAGACGAAACGGCATCCGCGAAGGAAACACCACCTTTGAGATCATCTGTGATCGCCGCTCGGACATCCTCCGCCAGATCCTCAAGCATCTTCACGACAGCCTCCTCTCTCGCGACGGCTATGACCTCTTCCCGGACTTCGCTGAACTCCGGCACCCGCGAATCAGCCCGCTCTTTGAAGCCCAGCACATAAACGGTCTTTTCGCCCTTGACGGGATAGCTGAAGGATTCCTCCGGAGTCGGGCGCAGCCTGAACGCACCTTCATTGAAATCGAGTCCGGCATCCACGCCAGGAACAGGCTCATCGGCGGCGAACAAGGGTGAGGTGAAGACAGTCAACCCGGCGGAAGCGGCCGCCTCCTCAAATGATGGGGCCAGCCCCGACCTGTCTGGCGCGAGGGACACCTCCAAAGCCGAAGCCTTGTCAAGCGCAATCAGCTCGGCCTCCCTCGAAGCCGCCATCGAGCGAACCTCGTCCTCCACGTCCTCGAGAGATGGAACATCCTCCCAATCATCCGACCCGTCTTCCAACCGGGCCGTTATGTACTCATCGTAATACTTCAACAGCATATCCTCGGTTACGGCCGATTCATCCACGAAGTCGGCGATCGGGAACGAAACGTACTTCACGCTCATCTTCTCAGGCAGGGCGAACCGGGCGGGGTCCAGGTTGAACAGCACCCAGCCGTCTTCTTCAGACACTTTCGCCCTGTGTTCGAGCTCATCGCGCATGAGAGAGATATATTGGACCGTGAAGGTGTCATAGAGCTGGCGAAACACGTTTAAGGCATCCGGGGCTGTCACCCACACGGCCTGGGACAGGGTGAATCGCATTTTACTTAAAACCAGCTCCTGCCGTATGAATTCCTCGAACTGCGGCTCCGTTGCCCCGAGATCAGCGAGAAACCCGGCGATAAAGGCATTGTATCGGTCGCGGCTGAACCGTCCTTCCACCACAAAGAACGGCTGGGTCCTTATTGCATCCGCGACCTCATCGTTGGCCACATTCACTTTCATTTTCCCGGCGGCCCTCAGCGCGCCCAGCCGCTTCCATGTCATCTTTCTCAAGACCACATCCATCTCGCCGGTCATGTTAAGCCGTCTTCCGAGCGACATGCACATCGCTAGCCATGTGTTGAAATACGCATGACGAAATTCCTCCATCTTAACATGCTTGCCATCCAGCATGCCCGGACTGTTGGCGTCGGAATCGTTTTTACCTCCATCGGTCTGCGTGCCCCAGACCACGAACGCCATCACTATCACGAAAGCGATGACCCCCCACACTATCCTGTTGCGGATCATGGCATTGAATTTTGAAATGAACATCATATTAAGCTTCCTCGAACGACTATTTTTCGGACCAGCGATTTTTCGCTCAGGCGCGAACTGCGGCAAAGCGGTCTGCAGCCGAAAGTTCAGGAAGTCAATCAAGTTGCATGAACAATTGCAAGCGTTTTATGACAAGCAATCAGGTCTTGACATTGCATCCGTCATGAGCAAATCTACATAACCATGCTCATAGACATCCATGTCCACACCTCGAACCCTTCGGGTTTGACCCGTCCGAACGGGAGCAGGTATCCTTCGCCGGATGAGCTCATTGCCATGATGGACTCGTTAGGCATTGACAAGGCCGTCACTCTGTGCACGGTCAGCCCTGAGTACCGCTACAGCTTCGTCACGCCAGAGGAAGTGCTGGATATCTGCGCCCAACACCCGGACCGCCTTGTGCCGTTCGCGAGCATAGATCCGAGAATGCTCACGAACAGCACGAACAGCGATTTTAGATACATCCTCCGGCATTATAAGGAAGCCGGATGCCGCGGAATCGTTGAATATTTCAAAAAGTTGAGACAGGAAAAAGTGATATCGGAAACGGCATACGAAAAGATCGCGTGGCGGAACGCCGCGCGTCTGCTGGGCGTGGAACCGGCTCTGTAAGTCTTCAGCAGAGGTCCTGGAGCAGCGCCCCCGGCGACAGGATTCCAGGGAACCGGTTTGTCGATATTCTGCGGCCGGTCTCGGTGAGGCCGGCTCATGCCACTTTTCCTGCGTGGCATGGGCGTCTCGCCTGTGTCCCTTTTCCTCGATTTTCTTTGTGACTACTCAGCTGGTTGCATCAGAGATCGGCGGAACAGGCGGGCGGGCTGTTCCGCCCTACCGTTGGAATTCCTGGCAGCCTCTGCGAGGCTGCTGACGCAGGAGAAGAGCCATGCCGGAAATAATTTCGACGCACGTCATATGCAAACAGCCCGGCCGCTATATCGGCTGGCCCACGGTCGCCGCAACCCGCAGTGGCGAGTTGCTGGCGGTTTTTTCGGGGGACCGCGATGCGCATGTCTGCCCGTGGGGCAAGACCCAACTCGTGCGCAGCCTCGACGGAGGCGCAACCTGGTCCAAGCCCGTCACCATAAACAATACGCCCCTAGATGACAGGGACGCCGGCATCATCGAGACCGCCAAGGGCACGCTGCTGATCAGCTGGTTCACTTCCCTGGCCTTCGAGGCTCCCGGGCATGCGGCATGGCAAAAACTGCCGACCGCAGTCACGGATGCCTGGAAGCGGCACTCCAAAAAGACAGGACCGGAGACACGCCGCGCATGGCTCGGCAACTGGGTGCGCCGCTCTCAGGACAACGGCGCATCCTGGGGCGAGTGCATTGACAGCATCGTCACCGCTCCTCACGGCCCCGCCCAACTGTCGGACGGATCACTGCTTTATGTGGGCAAGAACAGGAAAGTCGGCGGCGGGGACAGTCAGCCGCCCACAGCCGAGCTGCTCGCCGCGGCCGTGTCGCGCGACGACGGTCTCACATGGACCATCGCCGGTTACATTCCCGTGCCGGACGACGTCAAGCCCGGCCCCGAAGCCTTTCACGAGCCGCACGTTGTCGAGGCCGAGCCCGGACGGATCGTGGCAATGTTCCGCTTCCACGGCACACCCGGACAGTATTATCTATGGCAGACCGAGAGCGACGATGGCGGGCTCAATTGGTCAACTCTGCATCAGACCGACATATGGGGATATCCGCCCCATCTGATCCGGCTTTCGAGCGGAAGCCTGCTTGTTTCCTATGGACGCCGCAAGCCGCCCTTCGGCGAGCGCGCATGCGCAAGCCGTGACGGAGGCAGGACGTGGGACGCGCAGAATGAAGTGGTGATAGCCGACGCGCCGAACGGAGATCTCGGCTACCCGGCATCCGTGCAGCTCGCCGACGGATCAATAATAACCGTGTATTACCAGGCCGAAAACGACCGGGAAAAAACCTGCCTGATGGCAACACGCTGGCGCTTGGATGAATAATGAAAAAAACCTCTGAACAACCTTGCACCCCGGATAACAGCATGAACCCAGCCCTCTCAGCGCCGCCGGCCTTTATCTGCGCTCCCGATGCGAAACACTCTCTGGAATCGCGGCTGTTCCAGGGCATACCGAGCCTGGCGACAAGCCCCTCCGGGCGCCTCTGGGCAACGTGGTATGCCGGCTGCACGCCCGGCGAGGACAAAAATAACTACGTCGTGCTTTCCACGAGCAGGGACGGGGGGGAAACATGGCAGGAGAAACTGGTCGTTGATCCAGACGGACCCGGTCCGGCCCGGTCATTCGACCCCGAAATCTGGGTTGACCCAAAGGGGCGCCTCTGGTGGTTCTGGGCACAGTCAATCGGCCATAACGGGGACATCTCCGGAGTATGGGCGATGACGGCAGAGGGAGCCGACAGCGACGAGCCGCGCTGGTCCAAGCCGCGGCGGCTGACCGGCGGCGTGATGATGTGCAAGCCGCTGGTCCTCTCAACCGGCGAATGGATGCTGCCTGTCTCCACCTGGCGCAACACGGACGACAGCGCGAAGACCGTGGTCTCGGAAGACCGCGGCGAGTTATGGCACATTCGCGGAGGATGCCACGTCCCGCCTGCGGACAGGATTTACGACGAACACATTATCGTGGAGAAGAACGACAAATCGCTATGGATGCTCGTCCGCACGAACTACGGTATTGGTGAAAGCGTATCGTCCGACGGCGGCCGGACGTGGAGCGCGCTGACCCCATCGAGCATTCAACACCCCTCATCGCGCTTCTTCATCCGGCGGCTGGCTTCCGGCAGTCTGCTGCTTGTGAAACACGGACCCATTCACGAGCGCACCAATCGCTCCCGCCTGACGGCTTACATATCGAGGGACGACGGACGCTCATGGCTCGGCGAACTGATGCTTGATGAACGATCGGGACTGTCCTATCCCGACGGACAGCAGACTGCAGACGGCACAATCTGCATCATCTACGATTATTCGCGCATCGGGGAGAGGGCAATACTCATGGCGAAGTTCAAGGAGGAGGACGTTCTTGCGGCATCCGCGGATTCATCGAGCGTCGTCCTGCGAATGACAGTGAGCAAGCCACGTTAGTGCGCTCATCAATAAATTAGGTCCTTCCGGAAATAGCGTGTGATTTTTTGGCGCTACGTACGCAACGACCAATAAAACAAACGTACCCGTTCACGGTTCAC